>JAADGR010000403.1 GCA_013152225.1 Calditrichota bacterium | reverse complement strand
CTTCGAGTTCCCGCTGCATCACGCCCGGCCAACCAGCGGAGACAAACATATCGTGCTCGTCCATCAAAGTCGGGTGCGCTGTCCAGTTAACCAGGACAGCCAGCGGTTTGCCGTTTTCGCGATCCAGACGCGCAACCGTCAATTCCTTGTCCACAGCGCCGTCCCCACGTCGGTTGCGGTTCATGCCGTCAAGCGTCGTGCTGGACACACCGAATTTCACGGGTGTGAGTTCAGCATTCGCATCACGAACAACCAGGACAATTTTCGCAACATAGAAATGCAATAATTCCGGTTGAAAAATGCCGATCTGCGGAATGTTGAGGGTGTTTTTATCATTCAGCGCCGTCATATCCAGACTGGTGTGTGAATGACTCGGCAGGATCATCACGTTCTCCATTCCGAAACCGAGATCAGCCAGCTTTTGCACAACCTGCGGTTTGACATTCGGCGGAACCCCCAAAACATCGGATGTGATGATGGCAAACTTTTTTGTTCCGTCAGCAACAACCACTGCTTTTGCCCAAATCCTGTCGTGAATGCTTTGCGCCGGTTTGCTCATTCTTGCACCGTAGCCGCCAAGCGCAAATTTCATTTTCAGCGGTGGGGTGACATCTATTTCCGCTGCGCCGGCGCGCAGTTCGTTAGCGTTTGCTTTCATAACAAGAGCCAGCAATAAAATGGGCAAAATGTGCAGTAATATTTTCACTTTCCAATTTCTCCTATTGTTATTTCACCTCGAGAAAATCAGGATAAAAACAACGGCTTGATATGTCTTTCAAAAAGATTTTCCGTTACGTTCTGCGCAATGATTTCTTCGTTTTCATCCAACGCTCGGATATATCGTTCACCCATCTCCGCCGCGACTTTGTAGCCGACATGCAAAAGCTGACGAAAGTTGAGGTTGTAATTTCTATTGGATTGATCGTGTCGCAGTGTTTGTGCATATTTTTCTCCGCTCCAGCCATTCACTTCATCCGGCGACGGTAAATTGGCAGGATCGATATCGATGACCGTAGCGTACGGTTTGGCCAGTTCGTCAAAGCGAGAATACGCTTTTTGATAAACTTCCTTCGCCAGGTCGAGCGCTTCTCCGCCGGCCATGGCCAGACCAATGAGTTCTTCCAGCCACGTCGTCCCGGCTGTTTTGATGTGCAGACCGGCATCAAATTTTTTCAATGCTTTGGCAATGGGCTTGTAAATCGAAAACTTGTCGCTGCCGGAATGCACGCTCAATTTGAGGTTTTGCGGCAGCGAAAATTCTTTTACACAAAAATCGATGACGGCAATATCCTGTTCAAACTCTTTGCTAAATTGATCAAGATCGCCGATATAATCCACACCCTTGTTGAAACGGCCGGTGAATTTGGGAGCAATAGTTTGTACCGGAATGCCTTCTTTTGCAATAGCCGCCAGGATGAAAAACATCTCTACCGGTGTCTGCGGTTCATCGGTTTCATCCATGGAAACTTCGACGACAAAAGAATCGGCTTCTTTGTGTGAAAGAATATGGCGGTATATTTTCCCTGCTTCCTGCACGGCAAATAAATATTTCTCCGCGCTCCGCCGGATTAATTCCTCACCGACATCAAAAGCCCGGTCGATGCCGGGGATTTGCAGTTTTCCTGTATATTTTTTTTGTTCATCGATAAAGCTTTGTATCGCAGCATCATCCGCTCTTTGTGAAATAAAATCGGCAACATCAAGTGTAAAAAAGTTACTGGAATCCAAAAACAGATCGACGGTTTTCAGTCCCACGTGGTCGGCATCGACAAAATATGCTTTTTTCCACCCGAGCGCCTTGACGGCATCATCCGCCTCACGGCGTGTATCCTGCGGTTTTGTATCGATCGTCGAATGTTCGCGAAAAGATTTGTTCCACACCGGCGTCAAATCGATGCCGCTTTCCACAGCTTTTTGAATGGCCCGGAGTTGGGCTTTTCCCTGACGGCCAAAGCGGTCGCCGTGTCCGAATGAATATTTTCCTATTTGCATTTTTCCTCCGAAAGTTAGCATTATTAAAAGAAAAAACAAGAGCACATTTTTAAATTGACAAATTAAAGCCGATGGTTGCGCCCAAAAGGGGCAGAGCGAACATGCCAAATCCTGCACCTGTCAGCGAAACAATTCCGATTCCGCTCAGAACACCGGCAGCGCCGCCCGCGACTGTTGCCCACAAAGAACCGTGCATTTTTTGCGAACGGCCGGCAATATATACACCACCGATATTACCAACGACAAGGCCGGAATAGCCGCCGATTACAAAACCACTCAATGCCGCCCATCCATCATCAGGTTGAGAAGCAGTAACAAGAGCAACGCCAACAACTCCTCCCAACAAGCCGAGAAGAGCTCCCGTTGCTCCGCCGACAATAATTTGCTTCGAAACTACCTCGGCAGCGAAATGTGGCGAATCGGCATCTTTTTCACTGTTATTTTCCGGCAAAACCGCATCATTCCATTTTATGGACCGGAGAGAATAATCCCTGCAGAATAATCTTGTGTGCAGCCGGGATAATGCGACATTATTCCCAGCCGATTTTGGGATTAGCAAACCCGGGCTGGTATTGGCAAATACAAATTGTGTCAGAAAAAAGAAAAAGAATACAATTTTTTGCATTTTTATTCCGCCATTTGATGTATTTTATCGTAAGCCACCGCCTGCTCCTGCGGCGTCTCGCAATACGTCGCCACAATTAATTTCATGTGCGGCTGCCACAATCGTTTCACCTTTTCGAGAACGGTTTCCGCATTACCAACAATCCGCGCATTGACAATAATCCCGGTACCGTCAAATGCCGCAACGAACGGTTCGGGCGGATTGCTGTCGGGATCGGTCTCCTGTGAAAAAGCGGCATCGACCATGATGAGATGGGGGACGGACTTTACGGCTGAAATCTTATTCGCCCAATTGCCGCAGGAATGAAAGACTGCACCACCAAAAGTCTCGCCTGCTCTTTGCAAATATGGCGCTTCAAATTCTATGTATTGCTCAGCAGAAATCATCACAATCACATCGCTGCTCATGCCGAGGCCGGTGAATCTTCTGCTGCCGGCAAAGCCGTGTCCGGGCAACACCAGCGCGTCGCCGATCAGGTCCATTTGTTTTTTGGTGAAATCAATTGTCAGGTCTGTTATTATCGACAGCAGCTTTTTCATTTCATCGGGATGATCAAACATTTCCATGTAAAAACTATTGGTTTCGATAAGAAAAGACGCGGCGTTCAAGGCGGCCTGGGTATCCGTCGGAGAGACGGGAATTTTCCCACCGGTTTTTTCGAGAAAATATTCGATCATTTCCAGCGTGTGTTTGCCGATGTCCGTATCTTCGATGGGAACGATCTCTCTCCCCAAAACCT
>JAADGR010000506.1 GCA_013152225.1 Calditrichota bacterium | reverse complement strand
CCGGCGACCATATCATTCAACAGAACAGCGCCCATGGGCAGACCGCCGGCAATGGGTTTGGCCAGGGCCATCATGTCCGGTGTAATATCATATTGTTCATAAGCATTGAATGTGCCGGTTCGACCCAATCCGCATTGGATTTCGTCGAGGATCAAAAGACAATTGTATTCGTCGCACAGCTTTTCGATTCCCTGCAGGAATTCTTTTTCCGCCGGATAAATCCCGCCTTCCCCCTGGATGGGTTCCACCAGTATGGCGCAGGTCTGATCGTTTATTAATTCTTTAACTGATTTGAGATCATTATAGGTTGCGAATTTAAAGCCCGGCAGCATTGGTGCAAAGTCATCCCAAAACCTGGGCTGGCCCGTGGCGGAAAGAGAACCCATTGTACGGCCATGAAAGGAATTTCGAAATGCGATGATTTCAAAACAATTTTCTCCTTTTGTTCCGGCAGCCCATTTCCGTGCAAATTTTATCGCACCCTCTATGGCTTCGGCGCCGCTGTTGCCGAAAAAGACCTTGTCTGCAAAAGTGTTTTCCACCAATAATTTAGCCAATTGAACTTGCGGCTCGGTGTAATAAAGATTCGAACAATGCCAGAGTTGCTTTGCCTGTTCGTCCAAAACATGCAGCGTTTGTTTATCCCCGTGTCCCAGGGCATTGACGGAAATCCCGGCGATGAAATCGAGATAGCGCTTGCCTTCACTGTCGTAAAGATAAACTCCTTCGCCATGGGTGATGACAAAGTCGGGGCGGGAGTATGTGCCCAAAATGACCTGTTTTTCTGTTTCAATGATTTTTTTTGCATTCATTTTCAAATCTCAGCGTTTTATGATTGTGCCGTTAATAGAATTATTTTTAATGAGAGCGGTCAGTGTTTCCTCATTCTGCCATTGCATAATGTACACACGTTCCACGCCATGCTCAAGCACATCAAAGATCGATTCCATTTTGGCAATCATGCCGCCGGTGATGATCCCTGCCGCGATCAGCTTTTTTGCTTCGCCGATGCTTAGAGCCGCTTGTGTATCTTCACCAATTTTTACCCCGGGCACGTTGGTGAAATAGACGAGATCTGTGCATTTTGCACCGGCCGCCAGGGCTGCCGCTGCACTGTCGGCATTGACGTTAAAGCTTTGTCCGTCCTCATCCGCGGAAATGGGAGAGACCACCGGTACTTTGCCTTCTCTTAACGCGGAAAAAATTGCCTGCGGATTGACCTGCGTAACGGTACCGACGAAACCGTATTTGTGCCCGTTTCGACGCAGAGGTTCCACAACAAGCAGACGGTCGGTTTTCCCGGACATACGCTGCGCTGCAACGCCGTTTTCGTGCAGCGCTGAAGCGATGCGTTCATTCACTTTGCCGGAAAGAATGTGTTCGACAATTTGTATATCTTCCGCTTCGGTTACGCGAATGCCGTCGATAAATTCTGTGCCGCGGTTCGCTTGTTTGAGGGCTTGCGAAATTTCAGCACCGCCGCCATGGACAATGACAAACTCTATATCGCGGATTTTGTTTATCGCTTGTGCGAGATGAGTTAGCTCTGCATTTCCCTCAAACGCAGCACCACCGATTTTTAGCAGCATTCTTCTTTTCATGCGTCTAGCCCCATTGTTTCCGGTAATCCGAGCATTAGATTCATGTTCTGCACCGCTTGTGTGCTGGCGCCTTTTCCGAGATTGTCGATGGCGGAAAAAAGAACAACATTGTCCGTGCCGGCAACCGTTTCCAGGCCAAGAAAACAATAGTTTGTTTGCAGGCACATCTTGGTTGCCGGCAATCTGTCTTTTAACACGTGCACAAAGGGTTCATCGGCGTATGCTCGATTAAGAATTTCCAGCAACTCTTTTTTATCCGTCTTTTGCGAGAGCCTGAAATAAATGCTCGACAGGATTCCTCTTGTCATGGGTGTCAAATGCGGACTAAAAATGACCTGTTGGTCTGCGCCCGCATGCAGGTTTAATTCCTTCTCCATTTCGCCGACATGACGATGCACCCGACCGACTTTGTACGGGCCGATACTTTCATTCGCTTCCACATAATGTGCCGTTTTTGAGGGCGATTTACCTGCACCGGAAACACCGGATTTGGCATCGACGATGATGGGTGAACCATCCAATAGTCCGGCGCGGAGAAACGGGATCACTGCCAAAAGCACGCTCGTCGGGTAGCAGCCGGGATTACCGACGATGTCTGCGTTTCTGATTTCATCGCGATGCCATTCGGGCAATCCGTAAACTGCTTTTTGCAGGATCAACGGATCGGCGTGTGGCATGTTGTACCATTGTTGATATACTTTTGGATCGCTGAAGCGAAAATCCGCTCCCAGATCAACGACCTTTGTTTTTTTTCCGGAAAATATTTTTGCCCATTTAACCGATTCTCCGGCAGGAAGGCAAAGGAAAACAAGATCGACGTTGATTTCTGCTGCCTTTTCCGCGGAGCAGAAAGACATGTTTTTATAATGGGGAAGATGGGGAAATACTTTTTGCAAAGATTCTCCATTTTCTTTTTCCGATGTGGCGAATTCGACGTGCACTTTTTCATGCCGGGCGAGAATGCGTAAAAGTTCCTCACCTGTGTAGCCGGTTGCGCCAATGATTCCTGCTTTGTACATGGTTTTAAGATTCCTATATTGTTACAAAAAGGGGGATAGTTCAGCCTCTTTATTTGTGGACACTGATTTTCGCAGATACACACAGATAAAAATAAATAAATTTAATTGTTTTTACTTTTTGTTTTGTGTTTACTTCATTGAGCCAATTGACAATTTTTTACAATGACCCAATCAGCGGCAATCAGTCTTTATCTGTGTCCAATTTTAATACATCTGAACCGTTACCCAAAAAGTTTTGTGTTCTATGAAAAATGTGATTCTAACAGAACAAGGTTAAATCACTATTCCAGTTTATTTCACTCGTCGACCTGGAGGTCGACGTTACGATTCAACCGACTTTTCAAACAGGCAATAGTTACCGCTCAAAACGTTCAGGAGCCTATTTCTGTGTTCCATTTGTATTATTTTTCTTTTCCAGCAATTCGCTCAATTGCCGCGATTTATTTGTTGCTGTTTCCACTGCACGAATGAGCATGGGGCGCAAGCCGCTGGATTCGAGTTCCTTGATCGCCGAGATCGCGGTGCCGCCCGGTGTTGTTACCTGGTCTTTTAAAACAGCCGGGTGAATGCCGGTTTCGCGTACCAGTTTGGCGGAACCGAGGACCGTCTGCGTTGCCAGACGTGTGGCCGTATGGCGCGGCAAACCCATCATCACGCCGCCGTCCGTGAGTGCTTCGATGATCATGTAAATATAAGCCGGCCCGCTGCCGCTCAAGCCGGTGATCACATCCATTTGCGATTCCAGAACCACTTCCACTTGGCCCAC
>JAADGR010000521.1:3871-5979 GCA_013152225.1 Calditrichota bacterium | reverse complement strand
GGCCTTTGATGTCATCCTTGTTGGCCATGCGGCCGACCGGCACTTTTTTGCAATAATTCTCCACAAATCGCTGCGGCTGGTTGTCGAACAGTCCGCCGGGACTGATGCAGTTAACGAGGATTTTTTTCTCCGCCAGCACGCGGGCCAGGTAGCGCGTCAGATTGATCAGGCCGCCGCGGTGGAAAAAGTAATCCGGCGGTGGATGCCCCATGTCCGTGCCTTCATAGTTCGACAGATCGGGACCGTACATGCCCATCATGGAGCTGATGTTGATGATATTGCCGCCGCCGCTTTGGGCGATGAGCTCGGCCATCTCGCGCAGGATGTCCATCATCCCCGTGGCATTGACGCGCATGGACTCGGCGAACTGCTCCATCGGCGCTTCGTATCCCTGCATGGGCCGGGCCACGGCATTGTTGACAAAAACATCCAGCCGCCCGAACGTTTCCCGAATTTCCTCCTTCAACGCCATGACCGATTCGTGCTCCGCCTGATCCACCCGTATGGCGTGCACATCCAGTCCTTTGTCGCGGAATTCCCGCGCCACTTTTTCTCCCGCCTCCAGACTCCGCGACGCCGTAATTACCGTGCCATCCGCCTCCGCCAGTCCCTCGACAATGCACCGCCCATAGCGCCCCGCGCCGCCGGTGACGAGGGTGATTTTGTTTCTTAGAGAAAGCAGTTCTTTGACATTCATGGCTGTATCCTTCTTAAATCAAAAATCGTTAATCGTCATTCCTAACCCAAATTTACCATTATACGCGGCTAAGTATTTGTTAATTAACATTCCACAAAATTATAAGGGGTACTACGGATTTCACTCTTCGTATTGCGCCGCCTTTAACGGAAAAGGAGTTAGGCCTAAAGCCTGGTACACATGTCTATGAAATAATTCCGGCTGAGTCGATTTTCGGATGTGAATTCGTTTGCCTTCTCGTGTGGTCATCGAAGTCGTTATGCGTACGTGTATCGCTAAGAATTGCCTGACGCGCCACCACTGAATATGAATATCGTTTTTTCGCAGTTTCGTCTGGATCGTATTTAACAAATGATAGGCTAATACGCCGATAAAAAGATGGGTATCTGAACGGCTCTCTTTGTGATGACGAATAGGCCGCAACTCTAATTCTGATTTTAGCGAACGAAAGGCATCTTCTATATTGGTCAACAGGGTATAAATCGACCAAATCTGTTTTTCGTCCAGGTCCGTTCGGCTTGTGCGCAGGAAGCGCTGTTTCATAGATTGTTCTTTGGCGGTTTTGAGTTTACTTTTGCAAAAGAGGATGCGTTCACCATCCTGATCTATTAGTTCGGCCTCCACTTTATTGCGCTTATCCTGTTTGATGGTGACCAGTCGATCCATATCGGTCTCGGAAAACCTGACAGACTTGTTACGGGCAATCACTGCGTTTTTCTTTGCACCGGCCACGTTTGGCTTTAGCGTTGCCTTCAAAATAGGAGTTATTCAGTTTTTTTTACTACTCTAATAAAAGTTCCGCGTTCGTTTTGCCTTGGCGGGAGAATCATCCACAGGTTATTCCACGAATTTACTTCGACTCCTATGTCTGTTGCAAAGTAAAAAAAAACAATTATGTCAAGTTGTTTTTAAAATAATCGTAAATATTTTCGCTATTCGCGGTGAAATTTTCTGCTTTGCATGTGCAACGCATTTTAAAAGCGAGTCAATTTATTGCTTGTTATCAATACCTTTACTATGCACAACAGTGAGACTGTTATTCAAAATGCGTCGCACATGTTCTATTTATAGACCGCTCGCTGTTTTTTATGCATATAGTTTTTTGCCAGTTCCATAAAAATTTCCACATCACTTCCAACGCTGGATTGTATGCCGTCGAAATAAAAAACGCGGATGGGAAAGCCGTCAAGGTCGCGGATGACGTGCGGGTAAATGGCTTCGGTGATGATGCCGTTCATGCACGTGAACGGGCTGATATCAATGACGCCGGCAGCGCCTTTATCGTGGTACCAGATTGCTTTGCCAACGCTCATGACCATCTCGCCGTGTGAACCTTCCCGCGGCAGGTAGGGCCGGCTTCTTTCGAGAATTTCGAGCACATCCTCCGGTTCTTCGTAACCCGCAAAATCTT
>JAADGR010000521.1:0-3815 GCA_013152225.1 Calditrichota bacterium | reverse complement strand
CTTGTAACCGAACATTTGCAAAGAAATATGCTTCCTCTGTTGAACCAGTCGCAGGCGTTCTTCATCGTTTGTATACCAAACCCATTCCGACACGTCCGACATCCACACTTCGCCGCCGAACCGTTCCACCACACGAATCAATTCGTCGTTGCTGAAACCATTCAAACGACAAAAAATTTCACCGACAATACCGATGAGCGGCCGCGACTGTGACCGGTCTTGCTTGACAGCGCGGAAGGCGTCCCGTGTTTCCGTCAGCGCATTGACGATGTTTTTCAATCTCGTTCCATGGGAAATACCGGGTTCCGCCAGTGCAGCGCACACACGATCCAGCGATTCCGCAAAGACACGATCGGTGGCGCCGGGTTCCAACTCGTACGGCCGGGTTTTCAAAAGCAATTTTCTGAGAATATCCGACGTGAGCACGGCCCGCCAGCCGGTACGAAACAATTCCTTCGCCCCTTCACCAATACTTTTATAGCCATCGGAACTGGACATGGAGAAAACCAAAAGATCGTCCTGGTCGCCTTGCCCCATGATCTTTTCCGTCAACTGCAAATAATGGCCAAAGCGGCACGGGCCGTTAGACGTCGGCATGAGAAAGGCTGTTTTTGCCGGATCGTATTCACTGTCTTCGGTGATTTTGAGAAAATTGCCTAACGTAACCGCCTGGGGCAAGCACTCGTCGCCGGAAAGGTGGCGTCGTGCAAGATCATACGTCAGCGCATCGCCGGCGGGCGACGGCTGCGCATCCACACCAATGGACTGAAACGCCGCCGACAGACAACGGGCGCTTTCATACGACATTTGCGGAATGTAAAGTTTTCTTCCTTTTAATGTTTTTTCGGAATTATTCATTATTCAGTTTTCATTTGCTTTCTCGCACAATCGATATCGAGAACGTTTTGAGATTACCCGTCCCTTTTTTCCTAATTTATTCTTTCCCCGACTTCAAATGTTTCAATATTTCCATCGGCGGGCCGACCATGATACCTTCTCCGTAGGGATAAACTTCATCCACAGGCGCAGCGATCCAGGTCTCCCTAATCTCCAAATCCCGAAGAGCCTGTTTGAATCCTTTGCCTACCTGCGGCGTTCGTGAGGCCTTTGCTTCGATGGCAACGCGACGTGTGCCCTTTTGCAGAATTAAATCAATTTCATTTCCTGAAGCGGTTCGAAAGAAAAAACTCTCCCAGCGCGTTAATCCTGCCAAAATTTGTTCGATTACCAGCGTTTCCCAGGATGAACCGAATTCCGGGTGCGAATAAAGATCATCCATGGTCTCCAGATTTAAAAGCGTATGCAGAATTCCGGTATCGCGAATGTAAACCTTTGGCGACTTGATCAATCGCTTTTTCAGGTTGATCTCAAATGGGGGCAGCACGCGTAGCATAAAAGTTTGTTCTAAGATATCGACATAGCGTCGCAAAGTGTGATGGCTCACCCCGAGCGCAGAGCCTATTTTAGATCCATTTAATACTTGACCTTGAACATGGGCAAGCATTCGCCACAAACGATATAGCATTTTGGCAGGAATGTGGAAACCGAGATTTCCGAGATCCCGTTGTAGAAAAGTTTGGATGAACTGCTCCCGCCACTCGAAACTCTCCGCATCACTTTGGGCTAAATAGCTCCGTGGAAATCCGCCGCGGAGCCAGTAATCGGCAATATTTCCATTCACTTCCGAGAACAAAAACGGCGTCAGTTCAAAGTAAGCTATTCGTCCCGCTAAACTTTCGGAGCTTTGTTGCAATAACGCAGGAGAAGCGGAGCCCAGAATTAAAAATTGTCCGTTTCGTTCGTTGTCGTCCACAAGTGAACGCAGTAAGGGAAAGATTTCCGGTATATTTTGTATTTCGTCAATACAAATCAGCTTTTCACGTTGGGATTCGAGGTATGCTTCGGGATCCCTGAGCCGGTTTAGGTGAGACGGCTTTTCAAGATCAAGAAAAACATGATTTGAAAAATCGCGCACAATCATTTTTGCAAGTGTTGATTTACCACATTGTCGGGGTCCCACAATGGCAACAACTGGCACTGTGGCAAGCTTTGCGCGAATTTTACTCTCTAAATTTCTGGGAATTAATCTTTGCATATTGGAAATATAACTTCCAATTTACAAAGTTGCAACAAAAATATCGATTTACTCATGCCAAAGACCTTTGTTGATGTGTTTCGCGGATGAAGCGGATTATGACGCGGAGCGTCAACCGGACATTCCGCCGCTGAGCGACGGAACGAGGTTTGACTCCTGGAATTTGCCTGTTTTCACACAGTCTGAGAGCGGCGGAACGAGGTTAGTTCATTTTTCACTATTCATTTTTAATTGTTCATTTTTAATTGTTTGTCCGGAAACGACTCTCAGCAAATCCTTGCTCTCCAGATATGCTTCGCAGCGCGTCATAATACCGGCGTCGTTGCTGTGATCATCAAACTGAAGTGTCAAGTAAGGAGACCCGAGTGTATCGCGGACAAAGTGTTTAATATAGGAATCCGGCCCGCATTTGAAATTGGTAAAGTAAACGACGTGCAAATTCGAATGCTCGCCGACATACCTGGCTGCCTGGAGAATGCGACGGCCATAATTCCAGAACATGTTATCGTGGATATCACGGATGGACGTGTTTTCAAAAGGTAAAAAATCCATGGGAATGACATTTATACCGTAATCATCGCGCAGCTTTCCCGGCACGCGTAAATTCAAACCGGCATCGTAAATGTTGTATGGCCTGCCGATGATGACGACCCCGCCCTCGTTATTTTCCTCCAGAGTTTTTAAAACCTGGAGGCCAATGTCTTTGATCCGCGTTCTGAATGATGCTTGTATTTGGTAAGCAAGTGCAACAGCCGCGTTACTTTTCTTTTTTGAAACACCAAGCTGCTGCGCCAGCGGTTCAAGGGCTTTTTTCACCGAATCCTCACCATTGCGAAAACGAATGTTGGGTGAAAGAATGATCTCGTCCATACCTGTCCCGGCAAGAGTGTTTTTCAACACCAGGGGTAAGGTTTGTCCCCAGGGACAAAACCACGATTCCCGCTCCGGGTCGTCCGTTTCCGCATTGATAACATTGGGGATAAAAACATAATCCACATTTTTATCAAAGACATCTTTGAAATGACCATGACTGGCGACAACGGGAAAGCACGGCTCCGACAGGGTCAGTTCCTTTCCTTGCGCGACAATTTTCTTGTGCGTCAAATCCGAGAGCACGACTTCCGCGCCGAGTTCGCCAAAATAAGTCGCCCAAAATGGGTAGCGGTCGTAAAAATAAAGAGAGCGCGGAATGCCGATGCGCAGTCCCCAAACCGTCCGGCCCGGGTGTACGTTCCTGGAGCAAATTTAAATAAACTTCAACGAGATCGGGAATGATCGCCTTGCGCTGCACTTTGCGCTTTTTACGAAAACGCTCCGAACACTTGTCGCCCCAATAGGTTTTCTCGCCTTCAACGGTAACTTGTTGCATATCGCAAACATTGGAGCAGGCTTTACAGGTGAAATGCCTGACCTTGAAATCGACGGCCGAAAGATCAAACCCGCGGAAACGGGTTGTGATGCCCAAATTTCCCACTTTTTCTTTTGCCAGGAGAGCGGAACCAATCGCGCCCATAACGCCGTTGTGCGGCGGGACAATGATCTTTTTGTGCAAAACCGTTGCAAAGGCTGCGGCAACGGATTTATTATAAGCCGTGCCGCCCTGGAAATAGATGACCTCACCGATCTTTCGTCCCCGCACAACCCGGTTAAGATAATTTTGCACAACCGCCAGCGCAAGTCCGGCAGTGATATTTTCTTTGGCCACGCCTTGCTGCATATA
>JAADGR010000142.1 GCA_013152225.1 Calditrichota bacterium | reverse complement strand
AAACAGGCGGTGCGGATGGGAAACTGGAAAGGAGTTCGATTGCGTCCGTCAAAGCCGCTTCAGTTGTATGACCTGAGCAAAGACATGCACGAAGAAAATGATGTTGCGCAAAATTATCCCGATGTTGTCCGCAAAATTGAAACAATCATGATTGAGGGGAGAACTGAGTCACAACTATTTCCTCTCGTTAAAGGGTAGAGGAGTTTTGCTATGAGAAAGATTACTCGGCGTAAATTTGTGAAGATTCTTGGAACAGGTGCTGCTGCTTCGATGCTCCCTGCTTTTGAAATTTTAAAAAAGAAGAAATTAAATTTCGTCTTCATTCTCATTGATGACATGGGTTGGCGAGACGCCGGCTGCTACGGAAGTTCATTTTACGAGACGCCCAATATTGACCGACTTGCCCGGGAAGGAATGCGATTTACCGATGCTTACGCGGCAGCCCCTGTTTGTTCTCCGACTCGCGCCAGCATTTTGACCGGAAAATATCCGGCACGGCTGAAAATTACCAATTGGATCGGCGGAAATCCGGTAGGGAAACTAAAACCAGCGGCTTATTTACCGTTTTTGCCGCGGGAAGAAGTGACCATCGCCGAGGCGCTGAAAGAAGCTGATTACGCGACTGGTTTTTTCGGCAAATGGCATTTGGGCTACCAACCATTTTATCCCGAGTATCAGGGATTTGATATCAACATTGGCGGTCATGAAGCAGGACATCCGGCGTCATATTTTTATCCCTACAAAAGTCTGGAAAATCCCTATTTCGATGTGCCCGGCTTGGAAAACGGCGAACCCGGCGAATATCTGACCGATCGCCTGACCGATGAGGCAATCCGTTTTATGGATCAAAATAAAAATAAGCCATTTTTCCTCTATTTGTGCCATTACGCGGTGCACATGCCTATTCAGGCCAAAGAGATGTTGATTAAGAAATACAAAGAAAAATTGTCTGCATCGGGTTCGAAAAATGCTGCTTATTTTGTCGCGGAGCACAATTGCCAGGCGCGAATCATTCAGGATAATCCGGTTTACGCTGCCATGATCCAGAGCGTTGACGAAAGTGTGGGCAAAATCATGGAGCATTTGAAAAAAATGAAATTAGAGAAAAACACGGCGATTATTTTCATGTCAGATAACGGTGGCTTGAGCACTTTGCCTCATGCAGATCGCTCGCCGACGGCCAATACACCGCTGCGCGCCGGAAAAGGTTGGCTTTACGAAGGCGGCATTCGCGAACCGATGATCATCAAATGGCCTGGCGTAATAAAGCCAAATACGGTTTGCAGCGAGCCGGTGATCAGTAATGATTTTTATCCGACCATTTTGCAAATGGCGAGACTGCCGCTACGGCCTGAGCAACACAAAGACGGCGTAAGTATCCTTCCGTTGCTGCTCGGCAAGAAAAAGTTCAAGCCGAGAGCGCTGTACTGGCATTATCCCCATTATCACGGCTCCGGCAGCCGTCCGTCCGGAGCAATTCGTTTGGGCGATTACAAATTAATCCAATGGTTTGAGGATAATTCGGTAGAATTGTACAATTTAAACGAGGATATCGGCGAAAGGATTGATTTGTCAAAAAAGATGCCTGAGAAGACGGAACAACTGAGAAAAATGCTGGAAGAATGGCGCTATGAAGTCGGAGCTTTGATGCCGACGGAAAATCCGGATTGGGTTGAAGAGAGCGAATAATTTTATTTTGAGAAAATCTGGTCGGGTTTCATCGAGCAGGTGTTCCGGGATGAAAATTGCACCCCGAATGGATTCTATCAAAGAAAAAAAGGAGGTAACATGGCCAAAAAAGTTTTGCTGCTGTTTTGCGGTATTTTTTCTTTCTCTCAAATTGTTTTTGCACAAACACCGGCCTTTGAGAACAATCCCTACGGCATGGCTGGCCATGGCCATTACTGGGAAGAAGTCAAAGCGACCGGTGCTAAATGGGCGCGCATGTGGGTCGGCGAAGGTGGCGCTGTCTGGGGTGAAATGCAGCCGGTTTCGCTCGACTCGTTTTACTGGGATAAGCTGGATTCCTGGGTGAAAGAGATTGACGCCGCCGGACTTAAAATGATGCTTACCATTCGCACCAATGGCGGCCCTAATTGCCAATGGACAGATGCCTCTTATGATTCATCCGTGGGCGCGTCGCCCAATTTATTTTTTTGGGGCGCATCTTTCCCACCGCTTGATTATGATGATTGGTATAATTTTGTCTTCGCCATCGTGCAAAGATACGATGGTAATCATACTGATAAAAACGGCGATCTGCTTCCTGAAATTAACTATTTCGAAACTCAAGCAGAAAACGACATACCGCTTTACTGGTATGGCAGCAAAGAGGAATATTACGATCTTTTTCTGCCGACTTTTTACCGCGCTGTTCACGACGCGAATCCTGAGGCAATCGTCATCGGCGGATCACTTACAGGAGAAAGTGTCGGTTATGCCATTGCTGACAGTATGTACAGGACAGGAATAGAGCCCGCTCAAATCAGAGATTTTGTCATGGACTATTTTGGGCTGGAAGATATTTCCTGGGAAGAGATAGAAAACATCCTCAATTCAGACGATGGGCGCCGCCGAATTGAATTTGTCAACTATTCATTCAAACCGCAGAACGGAAAGGTGTGCTATGACAAGCGAGGTTTTCATCATTACAACAATTGGAAAAAAATGCGGGAGATGCTCGTCTTTCTGAAAAATAAGATGAATCAATACAATTATTCAAAACCTTTGTGGGGCACTGAAGTCGGAAGAGTTGATTCCAGAGGGATGCAGAATGTACCTCAAGCAGAGCAAGCAGGAGATTATGGCAAAAAAATGATCCTTTCCTTTGTCGAAGGAACCGAATGGCTGTGCTACGCACCCATGACTGCGATTGGGAACAGTTGGTTTCTTCCTTTGTACAAAGATGCATTCTCCGGGCCGGAACCAAGAGAAGCGAGGGATACCTTTGCATTTATCGCATCAAAAATCAATGAAAACACAAAATACCATTTCCACAAAGAGCTGGTCAGAAATGGCGTTCATTTTTATTATTTTGAATCTGATGATTTGCATCAGGAGTTTATTGCTGCCTGGGCGCCCGAAGGAAGCGCAATTTCCGCTTTTCTCGACATTCCTGATTCAGCGAATAGCCTCGCTGTTTTTGATTATTTGGGAAATCCTGTTTCAGCGGCATGGGATGATTCTTTAACTTATAATTTTACTGAATTGCCGGTATTCATCGAATGGAGAACAACGACCGGAGTCAAAGAAGTCGCACTGAATAATTTTTCAACAACAATATCTCAACTCAAAGTTTATCCGAACCCGTTCAATTCACAAATGCGAATCTCCTATAATTTGAAATCAAAAAGAAGAGTGAAAGTAAAAATCTTTGATATGCTCGGCAGAGAGATCGAAAGTCTAAAGG
>JAADGR010000503.1 GCA_013152225.1 Calditrichota bacterium | reverse complement strand
CCCCAAAAACCGCGGCTATATGCGCACAATCGGCCTGGAAAAGAACCTCATCGAATTCCGCGATCTCTCCGTCGAGCGTTACACGGAAATTATTCGTACTGCGTTTGCAAACCGGAAAAAAATCCGTGAGGAAATGATTCCCAACGTTAGCAGAGAAAAGGAAAAGGCGAGAGACACGGCGGGGTATTTGGAAAAGTATTTTTAGAAGCACAAAAAGGGGAAACTTTGCGTGGGATGCTTCTCAAAATATTGACAGCCGTATTAAAGAAAATAAGGAATGGAAGGATTTGTCTGCCGAGTAGTAGGGATGACATCACTGACGTTTGCAATGATAGAAGGCATGAATTATTGTGGCAGAGGCCCTGTCATCGCGAGGAGCGGAGCGAGAGTTTACCCCGAATTATCGGGGAAGCGATCCCTGTCCTGGACGCGCAGGCTTCGTTTTGTTCACTTGTTCATTAGAAAAAACGGAGTAATGAGACGATATTTTGCATAATGTCAGGGACTGCTTCGCTCCACTCCGTTTCGCTTGCCGTGGCAGTTATGCTGTCATCGCGAGGAGCGGAGCGACGAAGCGATCCCCGGCTTGGGCGCGCCAGTTTCGTTTTGTTCACTTGGTCATTAGGAAAAACAGAGTAATGGGCGATTCATAGCAGCAGTGTCAGGGACTGTTTCGCCCGCAGTGATAGTTGTTTTATCATCGCAAGGAATGGAGCGGAAAAGTGAACCCCGGCCCTGGTGAGACTGCCTAGCTTAAACTCGCATAGACATGGGAAAAGGTCAAATGAAACAGCACGATTATTATGTTTACATTATGACCAATAAAAATAATACGGTCTTGTACACAGGTGTATGTAACGATTTAATGAGGCGTGTGTGGGACCACAAAAACAAAGTGAATTCCAAATCATTTACAGCCAGATATAATGTGAATAAGCTGGTTTATTTTGAACATTTCGAAGATATATATTATGCAATCGTTCGTGAAAAACAAATAAAAGGCGGTTCGCGCGGGAAAAAGATTGCCCTGATAGAAAAGAAAAATCCAGAGTGGAAGGATTTGTCTCCTGAATGGTAGGGACTGCTTCGTCTTGCTGGCAGTGCCGGTGGCACTGTCATCGCGAGGAGCGGAGCGACGAAGCGATCCCTTGCATGGACGAGACTGCTTTGTTTTGTTTGCTTTGTCATTGTGAGGAGCTCAGTGACGATGTGATCCTTTGCATAGTGTTAGGGACTGCTTCGCTTCACTACGTTCCGCTCGCAGTGACAGTTGTTTTGTCATCGCGAGGAGCAGAGCGACGAAACGATCTCCGGCATGGACGAGATTTCGTTCACTTTGTCATTACGAAAAACAGAGTGATGAGGCAACTCTTTGCAGCAGTGTCAGGGACTGCTACGCTTCACTACGTTGCGCTCGCAGTGACAGTTGTTGTGTCATTGCAAGGAGCGGAATGAAGATGTGACCTTTTGTAGTAGTTTTAGTAAATATGTTTTTTAACACATGCGTCACGATCAAAGGGAACAAACTATGGAAAAATTAGATTGTGTTCTCGTTCACGTTCCCAAATATCAAAATTACTACCCGCCTCTGAATAATTATTCCAGCCTCAACTGGATGAGCCAGAGTATATTTGGCCTGGCGGATTCGCTGAAAAAAGCGGGGCTGGAAAGTAAAATTGTTCATCCGGGCATCGAAAGTATTCTTGATAAAAAATTTTCCCTGGGAAATTATTTGCAGCAAAACAATGCCCAATCTGTTGGTTTTTCGCTGCATTTTCATCAACAGATTTCAGATACGTTGGCTGTTGTGCAGCAAATAAAAAGGGAACTGCCGGACATATTTGTTTTTCTCGGCGGAGTAACCGCAAGCTTTTTCAGCCAGGAGTTGATGCAATATCCCGAGGTGGACGCGGTGGTTCATGGCGAAGGAGAAATTCCGCTTCCGGCTTTGGTGCAAAAAATAAAGCAAGGCAAGGAATTGTTTGATGAGGTTCCAAATCTGACCTGGCGGCGTGGAAATGAAATTGTAGAAAATCCAATGAGTTTTGTTGCCGCACAGGATGACCTGGATAAACTTGATTACGCTCATTTGCCCTATCTGGAACACTATGAAAAATACCTCAACTTTCCCAAAGCGATTTTTCACACGAAATTTCCTCCGACCTGGAATTACAAATTGTCACAAAAGCTTTATGCGGAAAGAAAAAATATTTTTGGTGGTTTGACGATTGGACGAGGATGCCACGTGAACTGCTTTTATTGCGGTGGAGGGAGCATGGCGCAGGCACTCATCAATCACCGAAAAAAAGTGGTGTTTCGTTCGCCTGATAAGGTCATTGAGAGTATGCAGCATCTGCAATCTTTTGGCTACTCCGGCACTTATATCAGCTTTGATCCTCATCCGCAGAGTCAGCACTATTACGTAGATTTATTTCAAAGGATGCGTCAGGCGAAATTGGACTTTGATGTGATTTTTTCCGCCTGGCATTTACCGTCAAAGGAATTTTTGCTGGAATTTCAAAAAACATTCGGTCAGGGTTCCTCGATCAGTATTAGCCCTGAAACCGGTTCCGAAAGGCTGCGGAAAACAGCGCGTGGAAATTTCTTTCGAAATACGGAATTAATGGAAATGCTTGACCAATGTGAGAAGCTTAACATCAGGACAACAGTCTTTTTCTCCCTGGGTATTCCCGGAGAAAACAAGGAGGATTTCCACGAAACGCTGGCTATGAAGAATGTAATCAGGAGCCGCTATAAAAATATCCGCACGCGAGCTTTTCTGGTCGAGATGGAGCCGGGTGCACCTTGGCATTTGCATCCGGAAAAGTTCGGCTTGAAAAAAAACAGACGCTCTCTGCAAGATTTTATTAACGACCAGTCCATGCCTATCTATTCTTCGATGACCAGTGTCGGGTTTATGAAGGATGAGCTTTTTGATGAAAAGCTGAGAGATCGGCAAGACCTTGAGAAAAGACTCTTAAAATTAAAATGCGATAATTTTTGTCCCAATCGTAAAATTTGTGCAGTGATGAGGACGGGATGGAAAGCTGCCGGTTGGGTTGGAATGACCAATTAATATGAATATCTGTAATCTTTATACCAGTGTGGATTTTTATGAATAATACTTTTTCCAATAAAAAGGGGTTCGGTTTTTATCTTCGTTTCACGATTAGTATTCTACTTATCGTTTATGTTTTCAAAAAAGCCGGACTCGGAGACTTGTGGAACGTTCTGCAAAAAACAAATGTAACATATCTCATTCTGTCTATCCTTCTCACCCCTGTTCTCGTTCTAATCAGTTCGTGGAAGTGGCAGGTTATTCTCAGGGCGCAAGGTATTCGCGTTCCCCTTTTGAAATTATTCTGGCTTTACATTGTCGGTTACTTTTTTAACACGGTATTGCCCACCAATGTTGGCGGCGATGTGGTGCGCGCTTATTCCCTGGGCAAGTCCACCGGCAAGCATGCCGAAGCGTTCTCCTCGGTTTTCATCGAACGCTTTACCGGCCTGACGGCTTTGCTGTTGATGGCGATTATCGCTTTTTTTGCCGCCATTCGCAACTTGTGGGACTTCTGGCTTACCGTTGCACTCGTTGTTTCGCTGATCGGCTATATTATGATCCTGGTTGTTATGCTCAATCCACCTATATTTCAATGGTTTGAAAAGAAAATAAAAACCCGGCTTTTGAACAAGATATTAGGCAAGCTGCTTAAATTTCAGCAGGCGGCTCTAACCATTCGTGATAAAAACGGCGCATTGGTTTTCGCCATGGCTAATTCTTTTTTATTTTATGTTGCTGCGGTTCTGAATGTTTTTCTCAGCGCCAAAGCGTTCAGTTCGACGCTTAGTTTGATGCAGGCTTTTATCATCACTCCTATTGTCCTCGTGATCGCCATGATTCCGATCTCCATTGGCGGCATCGGACTTGCCGAGGGCGCTTATTTTTTCACATTTTCACGCTTTGGCTTAACCGGGCCAATGGGATTGTCCGTCGCTTTGCTCATGCGGGCCAAGGCGCTGCTGGCCGGTGCTGCCGGTGGCTTTTATTATTCGACGATGGGAATTCAAATTAAAAATGCATTAACGGAAATGAACATGGAGAAAAAAGTGAGCGAAGGCGATGTGAAAGGGGATGTGAATTATTTCAGCGGTTTTGAAGGCGTATTGCGCGAAAAAAAGTCGCCGTTGAAAAAGTACCAGGATATTGTCATGGGGAGTTATAGTTTCGCCAGGCTGCTTAAATTTGAACTGATCACTTTTCTATTCGGCCCTATGCCCGGAATTTTAGGCTATTTTTTGCGAAAAGTAATGTATCCGATTCTTTTCAAACAAGTAGGCAAGGGAACAGTCTTTGGCCGCAGCACGACCATGCGGCACACCCATAAAATCAGCATTGGCCGGTCGTGTGTCATTGACGAATATTGTATGCTGAGCGCCCAGGGAGACGAAACCAGCGGCATTACCCTGGGGAATGAGGT
>JAADGR010000261.1 GCA_013152225.1 Calditrichota bacterium | reverse complement strand
TTGCGATGAATACTGGTGGCCCAGCGGTCAGGCCGCAGGGCGCGTGCTCAAAGCGCATCCGGAACTCAAAGCGCAATCGCTGCAATGGAAACGACAAATCGTAGCCGGACCGACAACGGTACAGCTTCCGAAATCCGATTTTACCGTTGCCGGAGGCACAGACAAGAACGGACGCATTATTGCCAATACACTACAAGTTATCGGCAAGGATGCTGCTTTTTCCTGGCAGGTGCCGGACGGCAAGTGGGTTATCTATTCCTATAACATTTTTTATCACCCCGGCTATGACGGCGGTAAAGTCAATTATCTCAATCCCAAATTAATGGATGCTTTCATTTACATTGCGCACAAGCCTTACGAAGATCATTTCGACGGTAAAATGGGCAAATCCATTCCCGGCGTTTTTGTGGATAATGAAGGAGATTACGGCTGGAAGATGGCCTGGTCGGATTACCTGGCGCAGCGTTATCGCGAATTGAAAGGCAGGGACATCCGCGTATGGATGCCGTTACTAACGGAAAAGGACGACCAGGGGTTGTGGGCCAAAGCGCGCTACGATTGGTTCGATGTGGTGTCCGATGTTTATACGCGTAATTTTTTGGGCAAGGTCAATGACTGGCTCGCGCAGCGCAACATGTACGATATTTCCAATTTGTGGGAAGAATCGTTGCTGCTGCAATCCGCTGCTGTGGGAGATTTTATGCGGGCGCAGCGCACTGTCAGCATGCCGGGAAACGACTGTTTGCAAATGAAATCGCAGCAGGTGCACGATTTCAAAGAAACGCAGTCTGTGTGCGAATTCGATGACAAGCCTTTTATGAGCGAACTGATGGGCGTGGCCGGCTGGGAGCAGACCCCGGCGCAAATGAAAATGACGCTCAACGCCATCACGGCCTGGGGCGTTACCCACGGCGTACCGCACGGCATTAACCTGAACAGGAAACTGGGAACCATTCCCTATCCTGCGGACTGGTTCACCGAAAATCCCTATTGGCGTTATCTGCATTTGTGGACGGACTTTGCCCGGCGCGCCGCATTTGTCAATCGCCAGGGCAAACTGGTGGCCGACATTCTCCTTCTCAACCCGCTCGAAAGTGTATGGGCTTTATCCGAAGAGTATTTTAAAAGTCCGGACAGAGGCCAATGGAACGCAAAAGCTGAACAGATAAATAGTGTTTACTCAGAGGCCATGAACACTCTGACAAACGCGCATTTGGACTATCTCATTGCCGACCGTTTTTATATGAAAAAGGCCGCGATCGTAAAGAAACAAAATCCGCTTTTAACCATAGCGAAACATGACTTTTCAGCTATCGTGATGCCGCCCATGTTCATTGTTGCGCGCAACACAGCACAAAAAGTTTTGGATTTTGCGAAAAGCGGAGGCACCGTGGTTCTTCTTGGCGAATTACCGAAAGGTTCGCCGGAAAAAGGTGCAACCGATGCGCTCATCGTCAAACAAATGACCGAATTAAAAATGCTGCCGACCGTCATTAGCTTGGCGGATCAGAAAGATGAAATGAGTTCGCTTCCGTACGTTATTGTTAATAATATCGAACCGCAAGTGCAATTTCTGTCCGGGGAAGCGCCGCTTTTTATGTCGCATCGAAAAATCGGGCGGGCCGACTTTTACTGGATCGCCAACAATGAAAACGTGGAACAACATTGCAAGCTGTCTTTCCGCGATGGACAGGGACGGGCTGAAATCTGGAACTGCGAAACAGGAGTCGTCCAACCTCTCAGTTATGAAAAAGGAAAAACCGGCAATATTCTGGACATGCACATAAAGCCTTATGATGGTTTCTGGCTTGTCTTTAATCCGGATAAAAAGCCGTTGCCGGCGGAAAAGAAATCCTCGCGCAGTATTTCAAAGGAAATTGAATTGGCAGGTTCCTGGAAAATGACCTTCCCCGAAACACAACGCGTGCCGGTATCGTCAGCCAAAGTTCTGTTTTCAATAGGTCGGCAAATTCATCCGGAGTATTTAAACGTTGATTATAACGACGATTCGTGGAAATGGCAAAATCTTGTCGGCGACCTCAAGTTTTTCGACGACTGGCGGGCTTTTCTGCTTTTCAACCCGGAACCGTTCAGCAAACACTTTTATCGCTCTACATTTGAACTCAAAAGCAATCCCAAAGCGGCATTTCTTAATATCAACGCGGACAACAGTTACAAGTTTTGGGTGAACGGCAAACCAATGCCGCAGGGCAAACATGCGGACAGTTGGATCAATGTCGATTTATTCGACATCGGCGCCTCGCTGCATAAAGGTGAAAACCTTATCGCCATCGAAGAGACAAACGACCCCGGATACGGCTGGTTTATTGCCCAGGGACTCGTTCGTATGGAAAACGGCGATTCGCTTGAAATTGTCAGCAATAAAAAATGGAAACAAAAAACATCAATTGTTCCGGGCTGGGAAAACCTGGACTTTGACGATTCCGCCTGGGAAAATGCGCAAATCGCACCGGCGGATATTTCCAAACGAGAGATTCGGCAAATGGCGAGGCCGCAAAGAAGGGCTATGCAAAATAATGCCGTTTGGTGGCGTATCAAAGTACCGCCGACGGCAAAGGAATTACGCCTGCCCGGAATTGCAGCAAACGCAAAAATATGGGTCGACGATGCAGAAAAAACACTTACCGGCGAAAAATTGATTTTACCGGACAAGGCAAAACTCGTTGTCGTCGAGGTTTCCAATAAAGCGGGAGGCCTCAATTCTGCGGGTGAATTCATTTGCAAAGGTTCCGCCGGCGCCCCGCTTGGATCATGGGTCGGCATGGGTCTGAAACGTTTTTCCGGTTTTATGGATTATGAAAAAGATTTTGATCTCCCCCGGAAACATGCAGCAGTACAACTCGATCTGGGAAAAGTGCAATACATGGCGGAAATTTGGGTCAACGGCAAAAAGGCGGGCGAACGGCTGTGGCCACCGTTTACGTATGACATTACAAAATTCGTCCACACCGGCAGCAACAGTTTACGCGTTCGCATCGGCAATCTTGTGGTCAACGAAATGGGCCTCAAGGACGATCTCGGCGAGCTCCGCCACTGGGGATGGAACGGCCCGCCCCCGGATGCGGTTTTTGATGCCGGGTTATTTGGGCCGGTGAAAATTGTGGTGAAACAGTAATTCTCTCTACAAATGCCAGTCCAATTGACATGAAAAGGCATGTTCATGATTTCCCGGGATAAAATCGTTTCCCGAACCAATGGAAAAGCGGTTGTCGTAGGAGGTGCGTTCCAGTTTGGCAGAGAATGAAAAATACGTGCTTATATGCCAGGATAAAATTAAGTATGAGCGAATCCCTCGCTTGTACAGCAATTTGAGACGCATAACGCCGGGAAGATCGTTTTCATAAACGTAAAAGCGCAGATCGTAAAGCGGGGCATCAAAATAGCACCATCGCGTGCGGATGGAAATTTGTGGCA
>JAADGR010000135.1 GCA_013152225.1 Calditrichota bacterium | reverse complement strand
TTCTTGTATATTTCCATAAAAGGCAATGAGTTACAAAGAGGTGTCAGCAGTTCTAACAGGATGGCACAGGAATTGACCATAAATGTGAAAATAGCTGCTGTTATCCTTGTGCGTTTACCAGACTTGAAATTCCCGGTAAACGCGAAATCTCAAAATGGAGGTGTATCATGAAAGGTTATGTTACCGATCGTGCACGAAGATTCTATCTGGTCACTTTGCTGTTTGTGATCTGTGGTCCCCTTTTAGCTCAAGCCCCCGATATCCAGTGGACTAAAACGTATGGTGGTACCGAGTACGAGGACTTTTTTGCTGCCCTGGAAACCGAAAAGGGAAATTTCATCCTGGTTGGTACCATAGGATCGCGCGGGAAAGGTCTTGAGGACATGTGGCTTGTAAAGACACGGGCGAATGGGGATACCGTCTGGACAAAAACTTATGGCGGATCAAAGTATGATTGGGCTAATTCTGTTCAAGAGACCAGGGAGGGGGGATACATTATTGTGGGCTTTACCGAATCGTTTGGTGCTGGTAACGGCGATGTTTATCTCGTTAAGACCAGAGGCAATGGCGACACTATCTGGACAAAAACGTATGGTGGAAAGGAACGTGATGAAGGGTTACTTGTCCTGAAGAACTCTGATGGCGGATATTTTTTGGTTGCTGTTTCGCACTCATTCGGAGGCGGCGATGCCGATATCTGGCTTATAAAGACCGACGTCAATGGCGATACTCTGTGGACAAAAACCTATGGCGGCACGGGTGACGACGGCTTTTCTCAAAGAAGTCGGAGTTACTGCGCCAAAGGTCAACAGACTTCCGATGGCGGCTATATTATTGCGACTTATACCAACTCTTTCGGAGATGTCGATCATGATATCTGGCTTTTAAAGACCGATGCCAACGGGGATACTCTCTGGACCAGAACCTATGGTGGAAAATATAATGAACACGGGAATATTGATGTGCAACAAACCAAGGATGGCGGCTATTTTATTGCAGGAAGTTCAAGTTCATTCGGTCCCATGTCCCCATGGGCAATCAATCCAAATGTCTATCTGATAAAAACAGATTCATCTGGTGACACCCTCTGGACCAGGGCCTACGGGGGAACTATGGCGGACGATGGTTTTTCTTTTCAACAGACAAAAGACGGCGGCTACCTTGTCTCCGGGTGGACGCGCTCGTTTGGCGCAGGTAAACGCGACGGCTATCTGATAAAAACGGATTCGTCGGGCGACACCCTGTGGACAATGACATTGGGGGGCATTAAAAACGACATGATTGGACCGGTGTTGCAAACCGAGGATGGCGGATACCTTTTAGCCGGACTTTCTCGTTCCTCCGGTGCTGGTGGGAGTGATGCCTGGCTGATAAAGTTAAAACCGGAATCCGCCACCGGGATTGCCACAGAAGGCCTTCGCACCCCTGAAAACTTTCGGTTGTTGCAGAATTACCCCAATCCCTTTAATCCAGGCACAACCATCGAATACTCCCTATCCAAACCTGGTTTTGTCCGAATAACAATCTACGACCTGCTTGGCCGGCACATTCGAACGCTTGTCGATGCCCGACAGCCGGCCGGACGTTCTCAAACCTCGTGGAACGGCACCGATGATCGCAATATGCCCGTGGCTGCTGGTGTTTATTTCTGTCGCATGGAGGCTGGAGATTTTGTAAAGGTGATTAAGCTGGCATTGATGCGCTAAGGCAATTAATTTAACCCCGATTTTTAGTTGTAAATTCTTGTTGCTGAAGATGAAAAAGCAGGTTAATTGCGATCCGACAATAAATGGTGGTTGTCATTCGTAAATAGTACGCCAGCCGGGATTCGAACCCGGAACCTTTGGCTCCGGAGGCCAACGCTCTATCCAGTTGAGCTACTGGCGCGTACTATTTATTTCTTGCATGATTTTTCTGCTGCCTGCAATGTGTTGCTCAGCAGCATGGCAATCGTCATGGGCCCGACACCGCCGGGGACGGGGGTGATAGCGCTTGCCACCTCTTTTACATTTTCGAAATCAACATCGCCGACAAGACGGTAACCTTTGGGGGAATCAGGGTCGTCAACACGATTCACACCGACGTCGACAACAACACAGCCGGGGCTGACCATGTCGGAGGTGATTGTATCGGGTCTTCCTGCGGCTGCAACTAGAATGTCTGCTTGTTTGGTATATCTCTTCAGATCACCGGAACCCGTGTGGCAAACCGTTACCGTTGCATTTGCGCCGGGCTTTTTTTGCATCATCATCGTAGCGAAGGGCAAGCCGACAATAGCGCTTCGGCCTACAACAACCAGATGTTTCCCTTCCGGGTTCACATCGTTTCTCAGCAAGAGCTGCTGAATGCCCGCCGGTGTGCACGGAAGAAAACAATCTTCACCAACAGCCAGACGACCGCGATTAACGGGATGGAATCCGTCCACATCCTTTTCAGGACGAATCAATTCGAGCACTTTTTTCGAATCAATATGCTTCGGCAAAGGCAATTGCACAAGAATGCCGTGCACAGTATCATCATTATTGAGCTTGTCCACGAGATTTAAAAGGTCATCTTGTTTTGTGTCGGCATTCAATCTGATGGTTTCAGAATCTATGCCTAACTTTTCACATGCCTTTTGCTTCATTCCTACGTACACTTTTGAAGCAGGGTCTTCACCAACCAGAACAACGGATAAATGAGGAATGCAGCCTTTGCTTTTTAATGTAACAACTTTTGTTGCAAGCTGTTCTTTTATTTCCGCAGCCGTTTTTCTGCCGTCGAGTATTCTGGCACTCACTCTTCAATTCCTTCACGGTAAATTAATGCGTTCAATACTTTTTGCCCTGCCGCTTGCCGAATCTATCGCCATGAGTACACCATTCAGACGATTGTTGGATGTGGCAATCACATATTTTTCCGGAATCTGGCTCATAAATCGTTTGATGGCAACATTAACATCCAAGCCGATCACAGAATCATTCGGGCCGGTCATTCCCACATCTGTAATATAAGCTGTACCCCGCGGCAAAATCCGCTCATCAGCCGTCTGAATATGCGTGTGCGTTCCAACAAGGGCGCTAATCTTTCCATCCAGATACCACGCTAACGCAAGCTTTTCAGCCGTCGCCTCGGCATGGACATCAATAAAAATAATATTGGTTCTCTGCCTCAGCCGTTCAACTTCTTCCAGACCCTTTTTAAATGGACAATCGATCGGATACATGAACGTCCGGCCTTGCAAATTAATTACGCCGACATTGTGTCCGGATTTGGTTTGTACCAGAGTTGATCCATGGCCCGGTGTTTCTTCCGGATAATTGAGCGGTCGCAATACACGTGAAGTGGTATCAAGATAGCGTCGAAAAGCTGCGACATTCCAACTGTGGTTCCCGCCCGTAACGACATCAACGCCAATATTGAAATAGTTTCTGGCTATTTGTTCCGTCAAGCCGCGCCCTTTTGCTCCGTTCTCGCCATTTGCAATACACAAATCGACACGGTGCTTTTTAAGCAGGCCCGGCAAAAAGGTGTTTAGGGCATCAAAGCCGGGTTTGCCGACAATGTCGGCTATAAATAGTATCGTTACAGTGTCTGATTGAGCCACAGGATTCCGTCTTTTTATTATACTAAAAATCGAATTATTTTACAATGACTATTTTGCATACTCGATGGCGCGATATTCACGAATTACCGTCACTTTGATTTGACCGGGATATTCCATCTGGCTCTGAATCTTTTCAGCAATATCAGCGGCAAGCTGCTCGGCAAGATCATCATCAATTTTGTCATGCTCAACGATCACGCGAATCTCCCGCCCGGCCTGAATTGCATAAGCTTTGCCAACACCCTGGAAGGACGTCGCCACAGATTCCAGGCCATCAAGACGCTTGATGTAAGTTTCCAGCGTTTCACGCCTCGCACCCGGGCGCGATCCGCTGACAGCATCCGCTGCCTGCACCAGAATAGAAATAGGAGAAATAGGCTCAACATCTTCGTGATGAGACGCAATCGCGTTCAGAACTATCGGTCCCTCGCCATGTTTCTTCGCAACTTCCAGGCCTATCTGTGTATGCGTGCCTTCCGTGTATCTGTCGATTGATTTGCCGATATCATGCAGCATTCCTGCTCTTTTCGCAAGAGTCCCGTCAAGCCCCAGGTTTGCTGCCATAAGTCCGGTAAGGTAGGCAACCTCCACTGAATGCTGCAAGACATTCTGGCCGTAACTGGTGCGGTATTTTAATTTGCCCAGGTATTTCACTAACTCGGGATGGACACCTGTCACACCGGCGTCAAGCAGAGCACGTTCGCCGGCTTCGACGATTTTTTCTTCCATTTCTTTTTTCGTTTTTTCCACAACCTCTTCAATGCGGGCCGGATGAATCCTGCCATCTGCTACCAATTTTTCAAGAGAAACTCTGGCAATCTCGCGACGAAAAGGATCAAAACCGGACAAGACCACAGCCTCGGGCGTATCGTCGACTATTACCTCTACGCCTGTCGCCGTTTCAAAGGAGCGAATATTTCTACCCTCCCGTCCAATAATTCGGCCTTTCATATCATCACTGGGCAAATTAACCACTGAGACCGTTGTTTCAGTGGAATGATCTGCTGCCGTCCGCTGGATCGCCTGAATGATAATTTCTTTTGCTTCTCTGTTCGCGGTTTGGCGTGCCCTGTCCTTAATCTCCTTAATCTCTCTGGCCGCTTCATGCTTGGCCTTGTCAATGAGATTTTGCATCTGAATGCGTTTGGCTTCCTCGTTAGAGATACCGCTAATTTTTTCCAGGCGTCTGTTTTGCTCTTCGAGAACAGCCTCCAGCTTGGCTCCGGTTCGCTTTACTTTTTCTTCACGTATTTTCAGTCGATCCCCGATTTCATTTAATTCTTCTTCCTTTTTTGACACCAGGTCGTGTCGACGATCCAGATTCAATTCAATAGAATTAAGTTTTTTCTCGAGTTTATGAAGTTCATTCCTCCTGTTTTTCGCTTCATTATCAACACTTTGTTTTAACCGTAGCCACTCGTCTTTAGCTTCTAAAAGCTTTTCCTTCTTGATCGTTTTCGCTTCTTTTTCAGCTTCAAAAACAATTCTTTCAGCGTATTTTTCAGCATTTGCAACTTTACCCTGACCTACATATTTTGAAACAAACCACCCAGCGACAAATGCGACTATACCTGTTACCAACGCAATAATTATAATTATCATAGTCGTCTCCATAACCCCTCCAACATAAAAAAACCCAGAATTTGCTTAGCATCTGCATTATCTGATTTTCTTCACTCAACATGTCTTTCACGTTTAATGAAGGTAGAAAAAACCACGACTTCGTGGGTTCCTCTGCTCACGCTTTTTTTGCAGAAACGCCGCAATCTGGGTTGCAAAAAGAATTCTTGCGAAATTATTCTTCTATTGTATCATCGAACTCAATCTTGTCGCTATCACTCTCCATTGATTTATTAATGCCAAGCTCCAGTTTATCAGATAATTTTTTTAGCCGTTCCTCAAAGTCTGCTGATTGTTCATTTTGAAATAACTCATCACAAATATTTAAAGCAGCCAATATGGCGATTTGATGCAATGGTCTGCTCGGCTTTGCCTCTTGAACTTCTGCCATTTTTGTATCGACATACCTGGCAACACGTTTTACGTATTCAACATCGGCATTTACCTTGAGTGGATATTCAGTACCAAAAATTTTAACTTTAAGGATTTTATTTTCATCATTCATTTGGGCTTGACATTGCTAAATGCATGGCAATGTAATTAGTATTATCAGTCTAATAATTTGAGTTCGTTCAATTTAGAAAGCATTGACTGAATTCGCTCTCTAAGCTGATTTTCTCTTTCTTCATACTGCTCGATTACATAATGTGGTGTTTTTTCCCGCAATTCTTCAATATTCTTCTGCAACCCTTCAATACGGAGTTCCCGCTCGGCAAGGACAATTTCAAGATCTTTTTTCTCGTCCTGCAAAAGAGTTATTTTTCGTTCCAGCTTAGCGATCTTTTCGACCGCCTCGTCAATCCTTTCTTCTAAAACATCGAGTATATCCATGTCAAATTACCTGTCGCGCAACTGAGCACCAAATTGCCCGGAAAGATGCGCTAATATTTGATCAATGACATTTTCGATTTCATCGTCGCTTAATGTACGTTCTTTTGATGAAAAGGTCAATGAAAAAGCGACACTTTTCTTTCCGGCTTCAACTTGTTCTCCTTTGTAATAATCAAACAAATGCACATCAACAAGATTTTCTCCTCCTGATTTCCAAATCTCCTTTTCAAGGCTCCCCGCAGAGACGTTTACATCGATGAGGAGGGCCAGATCAAAAGGAACGGAAGGAAATCTGGGTACCGGATTGTAAATTTTTTCTTTGCGACGATTTTCAAACAATTTATCAAAATCAAAATAAAATGCAAACAAATCATTCGTTTTTATTTTAAAGAGCGTTAGCACGTCGTCAGTAATCTTTCCAAAAGCACCGCAGCTCTTGCCGTCGACAATAACTTTTGAACTCTCTGCATCCCAAAATACATCATGTGCTGATTCTTGCTCAAATTTTTCAATACCTATCTTTGCGAGCAGCCCCTCGACCACTCCCTTGATGTCGTAAAAATCAAATTCTTTTGCCTTGCCATACCATGCGTTTCCTTGTCTGTGTCCCGCAAGTATTCCGGCGATTTGCGTTTTTTCCGTTTTAACAGACTGACCGTCTTCCTTCCAGGCAACATTCCCGATTTCAAAAAGCCGCATATCGTGCATTTGCCTGTTTCTGTTATAGGCAACAGACGTCAAAAGAGAAATGATCATATTGGGTCTGAAAACACTGAGGTCTTCACTCAACGGGTTAAGCAGTTCGACAAAACCGGCCTTTTGTGGAAGAAATTCATGGCCGAATTTCTTGTGAATCAAACTGAGATTGCAGGTTTCACGAAACCCCATTCCTGATACTGTTTGCCGTACAGAATCCCGAAAGAGGACACGGGGATTGGCTTCTTGTAATTGATTGATACGCGGCGCAACGTTCGGCTCAACATTGTCATATCCATACAATCTGGCAATTTCTTCGACAAGATCGATCGGCCTTGTAAGATCAGGACGAAACGTTGGAACTATTGCGCGAAGGGTATCGCCATTTTTTTGTTCCACGCTCAATTCAATGGAAGACAGAATTTCGGCGATTTGCTCTTTTTTCAGCGAAACGCCCAGCCATACATTCGACTGATGAACAGAAAGATCAATTTCGACCGGGGTTACTTTTTGCGGATAGTTATCGATGGCATCGCCAACAACGTGCCCGCCTGCAAGATCGACTATCAATGACGCTGCACGATTCATGGCGTAAATCGTTCCGTTTGGATCGATGCCGCGTTCAAAACGGCGCGACGATTCGGTTGAAAGGTCGAGTCTTTTTGCGGTGCGACGTATATTCGTCGGCTCAAAGTAAGCGCTTTCAAGAAAAATCGTATTGGTATCGGGTTGGACTTCGGAATTCAATCCGCCCATAACACCCGCCAAAGCGACGGGCTTGACGCCATCGCAAATCAACAATGAATCCTGATCCAATTCATGTTCCTGACCGTCAAGTGTGGTAAAACGTTCACCGGCTTCGGCGGTACGGACAATTACTTTTTTACCCTCCAGCAAACGATAATCAAAAGCATGAAGAGGCTGGCCAACCTCCATCATGACATAGTTTGTCACATCAACGACATTATTTATGGAACGAATGCCCACTGCATGCAATCGTAAAGCCATCCAAAAAGGTGCAGGTTTGATGGTAATGTCCCTGAGGTATCGGCCGGAATAGCGGAAACACCGTTCCTCAGCCTGGATATCCACCGTCATATATTTTTCAATGGCATCGGGAATCGCCGCTATATTCAACTCCGGCTTTTTCAGAGAGGAACCGGTCATCGCGGCAATTTCCCTGGCAATGCCGATCACACTGAGACAATCCGGACGGTTGGGCGTAACATTGATATCGAAGACGCTATCCGGCTCACCGAGATACTGCCCCAGTTCTTTTCCGACCTCCGCATCAGCGGCAAGTTCCATAAGCTGCTCTGAGCGTTCGGACAAACCCAACTCGGCTTCGGAACAAAGCATTCCCTGGCTTTCAAATCCACGAATTTTTCGTGTTTCCACTTTTAAGTCATTTAAAAGAACAGAGCCATCCAAAGCAAGCGGTGCTTTCAACCCCTCGTACGCATTCGGCGCGCCACAAACGATGGGCAAAATGTTCCCGCCAACATCGACCTGACATAGGGATAAATGATCCGCATCGGGATGTTTTTGGCTCTTGACAATTTTCCCAACCACAACGCGAGAAAAGTTTCTCTCCAGAGTATAGACTTCTTCCACCTCCAGCCCGGCCATTGTCAGCGCGTCTGCAACTTGCGTGGCGGATAATGAAAAATCAACAAACTCTTTTAACCAGTTTAAAGTAACCTTCAATGTAGGACTAGGCTCCGAATTAGAATTGCTTCAGGAATCTGAGATCATTTTCATAGAAAATGCGGATATCGTTCACCTGATATTTCAACATGGCGATTCGTTCGATACCCATGCCGAACGCATAGCCGGAATAAACATCAGCGTTATAATCAACAAAACCGAAAACAGCGGGATCGACCATACCGGCGCCGGAAATTTCCAGCCACCCGGTATCTTTACAAACCCTGCACCCCTGGCCTTTACAAAAAATACAGGAAAAATCGTACTCGGCGCTTGGCTCCGTGAATGGAAAGAAACTGGGACGAAAGCGCACTTTAACATCTTTGCCAAAGAGCTTTTGTGCAAATGCCAGCACAACACCCTTAAGATCGGCAAAAGAAACCCCGCGATCGACACACAAGCCCTCGACCTGGTGAAAAGTCGGCGAATGTGTTGCATCCGGAGTATCTTTGCGAAAGCAACGGCCCGGGGCTATCATACGAATGGGTGGTTTTTGATCTTCCATGGTATGAATTTGTACCGGCGAGGTGTGTGTGCGCAAGACGTATTCATCACTCAAATAAAAGGTGTCTTGCATGTCACGGGAAGGATGATGCTTGGGAATGTTCAGCGCTTCGAAATTATGATAATCCGTTTCAATCTCATCGCCTTCTTCAATGCGAAAACCCATACCGACGAAAATCTGTTTGACTTCGTCCATCACCTGCATTAAAGGATGCAAGCTGCCAACCGACACAGTTCTTCCCGGCAAAGTCGGGTCGAAAAACTCGATGGCTTTACCCGTGCGCTGAAAAGATTTCTGCTTTTCGTCAATTGCATCCTGCACAGCTTTTTTAACACGATTGAGTTCGGCACCTATTTTAGGACGGTCGGCACCATCCACTTTGCCAATCAGAGAGAAAAGAGATTGGACTTTACCTTTCCGACTAAGATATTCTATCCGAATTTCTTCAAGATCATCCCGTGTAGCGGCATTACTCAAACGATAAAAAAATGCCTTTTCCGTCTCTGCAATAACAGATATAATTGTTTCTAAATTTTCAGCCATTCTTTATTTTGCTTTAACCGAAGATACGATCTGTCCGAATGCGCTAATATCATTGACTGCCAAATCTGCCAATACTTTGCGATTTAATTGAATGTTGTGTTTATTCAATGCATCGATAAAAGTTGAATAACTCATACCATACTGACGCGTCGCTGCGTTAATTCTGGCAATCCATAGCCTTCTGAACTCACGTTTCCGCACCTTTCGGTCACGATAGGAATATTGTAACCCCTTTTCCACCTGTTCCTTTGCTGATTTGAACAGACGGTGTTTACCGCCATAATATCCCCTTGCGGCTTTTAATATTTTATTCCGTCGATGTCTTGTCGGGACCGACGAACTCGATCTTGGCATACTTCCTCCAAATTCAAAATCTGGTTTTAATTGTTAAATAATCTGTTTAATTCGCTTTTCTTCCGCAGCCGAAATCAATCCGCCTTTTCGCAAATTGCGTTTTCTTTTTGCAGATTTTTTGGTTAAAATGTGGCTTGCGTAAGCTTTGTAGCGGCGAACACGCCCTGATCCCGTTACACGAAACCGTTTTGCCGCTGCACGATTGCTTTTCATTTTTGGCATTGTAATAACCTCTTTGCTATTTCTTTGTAAAAAACATAATCAAGTGTCCGCCTTCCATTTTAGCGGCCTTTTCAACTTTTGCCACATCCTCGATCTCTTCCTGGAATCGTTCCAGAACCTTGACGCCGTATTCTTTATGGGCTTTTTCTCGTCCCCGAAACATAACAGTGGCTTTAACCCGATTTCCGGCTTCAATGAACTTGCGTGCGTGCCGCAACTTGAACTGAAAATCGTGTTCTTCAATCTTGGGCCGGAGTCGAATTTCTTTAGTAATAATGACATGCTGTTTCTTTTTGGTCTCTTTTTCCCTTTTGCTCAATTCGTACTTGTATTTGCCAAAATCCATTATTTTACATACCGGTGGTTTGGCGTCAGGCGAGACCTCTACCAAATCAAACCCTGCATCCTGAGCTTTTTGCAAAGCATCCCTGATGATCACGATGCCTACCTGTTCTCCGTTTTCATCGATCAGACGAACCTGTGGGGCATCTATTTGTTCGTTAACACGAATCGGACGTCTTTTAATAATCAACCTCCTGAAATATTATTATACTTTTTATTTATTGAGAGGATCTATCTTTTACCGCCTGTTGAATTTCAGCGATAAATGCGTCCAAACCCATAGAACCTTTATCCCCCTCCCGATGTTTTCGGACTGAAACGTTCTTCGCTTCAATTTCCTTTTGACCAACGATTAACATATACGGTATTTTTTGTGATTCTGCGTCATGGATTTTATATCCGACCTTTTCACTCCGGTCGTCAAGTTTGCAACGAATATCGGCGGCAAGCAATTTTTGCTGAACGGATTCGGCGTATTCCAACTGCTTGTCAGTGATGGGAATAATATGCACCTGAACAGGCGCTAACCACAGTGGAAAAGCGCCGGCATAATGCTCGATTAACACACCAAAAAATCTCTCCAAAGAACCAAGCAGTGCCCTGTGCACCATGGTCGGTCGATGTTTTTCTCCATCCTGACCGATATAGGAAATGTCAAAACGTTCCGGCTCGTTAAAATCGACCTGAATGGTCGAACACTGCCAGGAACGGCCAAGAGAATCTCGAATTTTAATATCTATTTTGGGGCCGTAAAACACGCCTTCGCCAGGATCAACCTGATAATCAATGCCTGCCTTGTCAAGGCCATTTTGCAGAGATGCAGTTGCCCGATCCCAGTTGTCCACAGTGCCGACAAATTTTTCCGGCCGTGTGGAAAGGAATACGTCATAATTTACAAATCCAAAGGCTTTCAGCATATTGAGAGAAAAATCTATGAGTTTTGATACCTCCTCATCCAACTGATCCGGGCGACAGAAAAGATGCGCATCATCCTGGGTAAAGCCGCGCACGCGCATCAGGCCATGCAAAACGCCCGATCTTTCATAGCGATAAACCGTGCCCAGTTCAGCCCAGCGAAACGGCAAATCGCGATAGCTGCGAGTATGGGATTTATAGATTAAAAGATGAAAAGGACAATTCATTGGTTTGACGAGATATTGTATCTCGTCCACATCCATTGGAGCGAACATATTTTCCTGGAAGAAATCAAGATGCCCGCTGGTACGCCACAAGTCGCGGCGTGCAATATGCGGACTATTCACAAAATCATATCCGGCTTTTAAATGCTCCTGCCGCCAAAACTCTTCAATTTTATGGCGGATAAAAGCGCCTTTCGGGTGCCATAAAACCAGCCCCGGGCCCGACTCTTCGTTGATACTAAAAAGATCCAGTTCTCTTCCCAAGCGGCGATGATCCCGTTTTTTCGCTTCCTCAATTTTGTGTAAATAGGCCTCTAACTGCGACTTTTTTGGATACGAAATGCCATAAATTCTTTGCAGCGATTCATTCTTTTCATCAGCCAGCCAGTAAGCCGCTGCGACACTCATCAATTTAAAATATTTAATATATCCTGTCGATGGGACATGCGGGCCACGACACAAATCAACAAAGTTGCCCTCACGATAAATACTAGGTGGTTCACCCAATCGCTCAATTTGTTCAACTTTAAATTTTTCCTTCAAGTCGCGAAACATGGACAAAGCGTCTTCTACGGAAAGTTCCTCCCGCTGGAAAGGCTGATCGGCCTTGACGATCTCGTGCATTTTTTCTTCAATGCGAACAAGGTCATCGGGAGTGAAAGCCTTTTCGACGTAAATATCGTAATAGAATCCTTCTTCCACAGTAGGGCCGAAGGCAAATTTTGCTTCGGGGAAAAGTTCTTTAACTGCATGTGCCATCACATGGGCCGAGCTATGCCAGAAGACTTTTATTCCCTCGGGAGATTTAATATCAATAAAAACCAGAGCGCCATCTTCTTGCAACGGTTTTGACAAATCGATGACGGCACCATTAAATTTCGCCGCGATCGCTTCACGTGCCAGCCGTCCTCCAATCTCACGGAGAATATCTGCAGGGCGGATACCGTTTGCATAAGATTTTACCCGGCCATCCGGGAATGTGATCTTAATTTCTGACACGTTACTTCCTTTCACTCGGCACTAAAACACGAAACCGCCTGAATAGGAGGCGGCAACCTGCAAAACATGAGAAAAATCTCAACCTTTTACAATGAATAAAATACCTTAAATTATAGTGGGCGGTACTGGATTTGAACCAGCGACCCCTTGCATGTCAAGCAAGTACTCTAACCAACTGAGCTAACCGCCCAGACTATTTAGTATGTGCAACAACTTATAAAAAAAGCGCACCGGATGGCGACGCTCATTTTCAATTCATAACGGAATTCTGTACTAGTGCCGAGGGCCGGAATCGAACCGGCACGGACTTAAAAGTCCGAGGGATTTTAAGTCCCTTGCGTCTACCTATTCCGCCACCCCGGCAGTCTAGCTTGCGCTATGGATAGAGGCGGCGATCGGAGTCGAACCGATGAATAGAGGTTTTGCAGACCTCCGCCTTAGCCACTTGGCTACGCCGCCACAACAAAAGAGCGGGAGACGAGATTCGAACTCGCGACCCCAACCTTGGCAAGGTTGTGTTCTACCACTGAACTACTCCCGCAAAAGTTTTCAAATATAAGTATCTCTGTGGAGTTATGCAACATTTTTTTTAATTTTCTGGCAAAACTCAGTTATGAAAAGCTCATTATATTTTCCGCACTATGACCGGGATGACCGTAATAAATAACGTCAACTTGAAGCGTTTAACCTTCTGAAATGGATATCCCCTATGGCACTACTCGTAGCAAACGAACTTCCGGAGACGGAGACGCAAAAAACGCTGGACCTCATTATTACTTGTGAACAGTGTGGAGAAGTAAAGTATTTTCACGCCGCAAATGATTCAAGCGTTGAAAGAATATTCACCAGTTTCCACTGTTCCAACAATTGCGACCGGTCTTTTTACAGCTATATCACGATCGGCCAGATCAACATGGACGACTACTCCTTTTCAAGTGAGCCATCTTTGTAAATTCTCAGCCACAAAATCATCGTCATTAAGTTCCGGATAAGCAGCATACACACGATCAATTTCTTCTTTTTGTGCTGCGGAAAGCTGTTCATCCGGATTTAATGTCCAAATTCCCTGCAAGAGTCCCTGCTTTCTCAACACCTCATGAATTCCCACAATACAGCCGGAAAAATCATGAGCAACATCAAAAAAGGCAGCGTTACAATCTGTAATTTGTGTGCCGAGAGTCAGCAGTTCCGAAAAACTTGCGCCCTTTTTTATGTTGTTGAAAATTTCCACAACCTTTTTCGTCCAGACAGCCCAATGTCCTAAAAGTCCGCCGACGATTTCTATTTGCCTTGGTTTCTTATCAACAACAAGGGAATATTTTGTCAACAGATCGGCAATGATGTTATCATCATTGCCGGTATAAAGAGCAATTTGATCGGCCCGGCCGGATTCGGCAACACCGCGCACGACATCCAAAGTATCATAACGGTTGAATGGCGCCATTTTTATGGCAACGACATTTTCAATGTTCGAAAACTCGCGCCAAAAATTCACATCAAGCTTCCTCCCCCCAACTGCCCGCTGCAAATAAAAGCCAATCAATGGAATAGCTTGCGAAACAGTTCTGCAGTGTTTCAAAAGCTCCTCATTATCTTCGTGCGTCAAGGCGGCCAAACTGATCAGCCCTGCATGATAGCCTAGTCCGGCTACAAATTCCGCCTCCTTAACCGCCTGTTCTGTTCGTCCGGCAATTCCGGCAATTTTTATGATTGGTTTTCCACTTTTGGCAACAAATGCATCAATTTCTTCGTTCGCAAGTTTTAGCACCGGTTTGTAGAGACCAATTTTGGGATCACGGATTTCAAATTGTGTCGTATGCACGCCGATGGCAATTCCACCTGCTCCGGAATCGAGATAATAGCGCGTTAGTGCTCGCTGATGTCGTTCATCCAAAGTGCGGGATGCCGTTAAAGCGAGAGGATGTGCAGGAATGACCTGTCCCGCATGTAAAGCAGTTGATATTTCTTGTGGTAATTCAGGAAAACTCATTCTATTAATCCCTAACTAAAAGTTTCCATTTCTTACTTCAAAATGTGTCGGTTTTTGCAGCAACGGCTGATTCTTCATTATCCAATCCGCCGTCCACCGGATAATCTGCTGCAATGGAATTTGCGGGTAGCCGAACAATTTGAATGCCTTGCCGGCATCGCTAAGCAGGGCCGTCTCGGCTTCTTGCCCGGCAAATGCAGGTTTTTTATTGAACAATTCACCGAACTGCTCTGCGACTCTGCGCACGGAAACCGTTTCCGGGCCGGTAATGTTTAAAATATTTGCGGGGGCGCTGCAATGAGCAAAGCTATCCAGAACCATTGCGTTGGCGTCCCCTTGCCATATTGCATTAAAGTGCCCCATATTCAAATCAACAACCTGTTCATTCTTTATCTTTAGAGCAATGTCCACCAGCACGCCGTAGCGCATTTCAACCGCATAGTTCAATCGAATAATAGCAACAGGTGTTTTCTTTTTTTCACTAATAAATTGAAACATTCGCTCGCGCCCCAGGCATGACTGTCCATATTCTCCGACAGGCTGAGGAGCATCGCTTTCTTTTGAACCACCACGACCCACGCGAACGAGCGGGTAAACACAACCTGTCGAATAGGCAACTATTTTCGACTCGCTGAATTTTTCGGCAACCAGGCCGGGCAGATATGAGTTCATCACCCACATGAAAGGTAATTTTTCACTGGAACCAAATTTCATAGCTGCCATGAAAATTACATTTTTGAGCGACGGCAAGTTCTCAAGAAAATTACGATCGAGCAAATCACCCTGAAGTGTTTCAACGCCGAATTCTTCCAAAGTCCTTCTGCCCTCGGGAGAGCTGAACCGGGAAACTCCGACGATCCTTTTTTTAACACCGGCAAGATCACAAGCTCTCTTAATCATGCGTGCAAGAGAAATCCCGATTTTCCCATTAACACCCAAAAGAATAAAATCCCCATCAATTTGAGAAATGACATCCACAACCTGTGGAGACGGTTTTGATAAAAGGTCGTCTAAAACATCCTCATTTTCAATAATCAAAGGGAAACTTTTTTCAGGCAATGGAGTCAAAGCAGATAATCCTCTAGTGGTTTTTCCAAAATTTGTATTTTATAAAAACATGGCCGAGATAAATTTGCGAATTCCCTTTTGCATCCGTAACCATAGGATTTTCTTCGACGCGAATGTATAACTCCATTTTTTTGCGATTCAACCCTACGGCTTTTGTGGCATCAAATTCAAAATCACGCACCGAGATATTCCCGTCCCGGCCTGCGCGCACATACAGCGGGCGGATTTTTCTGCGAAAAAAAGAATAGACTTTTTCAAAAGAATCTGTAGTCGAAAGAATATAAACTTCCGCATCAGGCCCCAATTCTTCGTTCGCCAGCTTCGCAACGTCTTCACGCATAGCTCCATCATACGTAAACCGGCCCGCGCGCTTTTTCAAATCCTCTATTGAGCGATTTAAACCCTGCGGCAGACCTACGGAAATGGGATAGCTGATGATATAGAGATTTATGCGGGTTGGCCAAAAGTGTTTTTGAATGCGTATATTGGGAATGGGATAAATTTCGATTCGACTGGCCGGTAACTTGTTGACCTTGGAAAAAATATAGGTAAGCAAATCGCCCTGTTTTTCGAATCGCTGCCCGCTCAACTGTGAATAATAAGAAACAACTTTGCGGGGATTATCCTGAGTGACATAGCTGACGACTTTTAAAACACGGGCTTTGGGAAAAGTATAGCGTGAACGGTTTTCCAGGATTTGGGTGTACTTTTTATCGAGCGTTCCGGTCGGATATTTAAAATCATTAAAAGTCGATTCCCGAAAAAGAATTTGCGCAATATCATCTTTGCTAAATCCCGAACCGAGAAGAAAAACGGCTGTAAGCAAAAACAAATAAAAGTGATGTTTTCTTTTCATCTTTTCCATCTCATTTTTGATCATTTAACAGCCAGGAAAAGCACGATCGTTTTCCGGTATGGCACGTCGGCCCCTGGGGTTCGGCTTTGACAAGAATCGTATCCGAATCACAATCCTTGTAAATTTCTTTTAATCGTAAAAAATTACCCGAAGTTTCACCTTTTGTCCAAAGTTCCTGACGCGAACGACTCCAAAAGGTTACCAGTCCTTTTTCCAGCGTTATTTCCAGGCTCTCTTTGTTCATATAGCCAAGCATAAGAATGGCGCCATCTGCCTCGTCCTGAATAACTGCAGGTACCAGTCCGCGCTCATCGAATTTTATTGATTTAACAAATTCCGTCCTGTCAACGTTCTCAATTTCTGACATGAATATTTTGCTCCCGTAAGTATTCTTTTATTTCCCGTATTGAATTTTCACGATAGTGAAAAATGGATGCAGCTAATGCGGCATCGGCTTTTCCTTCTTCGAAAACAGTTAAAAAGTCCTCCGGTTTTCCACACCCGCCGGACGCAATCACCGGAATTGAAACAGCGGTGGATATTGTTGCTGTCAGATCGATATCAAATCCCTTTTTGGTTCCATCACGATCCATCGACGTAAGCATAATTTCTCCTGCTCCCATCTTTTCAACTTCAAGCGCCCATTCCAGCGCATCGCGTTCCGTCGCTGTCCGTCCGCCATAAATATAAACAATCCAGTTCCCCCCTTCCGCGCGCTTGGCATCGATCGCCACAACCGTAGCCTGGCTGCCGAAGCGGTCTGCACATTCGGAAACGAGTTGCGGATTAAGAACGGCGGCAGTATTCATCGTCACTTTATCCGCCCCGCTTTTGAGCAGCAGTTGTGCATCTGCCGCGGTGCGCACTCCGCCACCCACTGTGAGCGGCATAAAAACCTGTTCCGATGTCCTGCGGACAACGTCCAGCATGATGTCCCGCTTTTCAGCAGAAGCTGTAATGTCAAGGTAGACAAGCTCGTCCGCCCCGTGCTCATCATAATAATGCGCCTGCTCCACCGGATCGCCCGCATCGACAAGGTTTAAAAAGTTAATGCCTTTGACGACGCGACCGTCTTTGACGTCGAGACAGGGAATGATTCTTTTTGCCAGCATAAAAATTCCAGTCGAAATGATAGGTAAAATAATTATTAAACTCAAGAAAAACTCGTGCCAAAGCACTCATCAATTTTGAAATTCTTCCACAACCTCCGGCAACGACAACTCGCCTTCGTACAAGGCCGTACCGATGATGGCGCCTTCAATATTGCACTCGTTCGTGTCCACTAAGGACTGCAAATGCGCAACGCTGGAAATGCCGCCAGAGGCAATGACATTCACTTGCGTCTCTCGTGCCAGTTGTGCCGTTCGTTCCACATTCGGGCCGGTTGACCGACCGTCGCGCTGTATGTCCGTGTAGATGAATCGCTCAACACCCAAACCTTTCATTTTTCGGGCAACAAAACATCCTCACCTGTTTGCTTCTCCCACCCTTCGATGGCCACTTTATCCCGGCGCGCATCAATGCCGACAACGACTTGTTCAGAACCATATTTTTGTATAGCATCTGCAACAATTTGCGGCTGTGTTACGGCCACTGTACCGAAAATAACTCTGGCCACACCAAGGGACAGCCAGTTACCGGCATCATCAAGAGTACGAATTCCACCGCCGAGTTCAATAGGAATACTCACCGAGGAAAGTATTTTTTCAATAACGCGGACATTTTGACCGGCCCGCCCAAAGGCACCGTCAAGGTTTACGACGTGGATCATCCTTGCACCATCATCCTGCCATTGTTTTGCCACGATGTGCGGCTGGTCGCTGTAAATTTTTCGCGTGGATTCCGCGCCTTCTTTCAGGCGCACGCAGTTTCCATTAATCAAATCAATTGCGGGCAAAATGAGCACGGTGTTTTCCTCAGAGTTCTATAAAATTTTTCAAAATTAAAAGACCCCACTTTTGCGATTTTTCAGGGTGAAATTGCAATCCAAAGAGATGTCCTTTCTGCACAGCCACTGGAAAAGTAAAACCGTAATCACTTTCACCAATGACACAACTCTCATCTTGAGGTTGAATGAAAAAAGAGTGGGCAAAATAAAAATAACTTTGATCGGGAATACCATTCCATAACGGGCTGGTTTCCTTTTCAATTAAAACATTCCACCCGAGATGGGGCACTTTTAAAGTGCCGGGAAATCGCTTTACTTCACCTTCGAAAACACCGAGTCCGACCGCATCGGGATTTTCCTCGCTTTTTTCAAACAAAAGCTGTAAACCAAGACAAATCCCCAGAAACGGTTTTTGCGCTTCAATGGCATGAATGATCGGTTCCCGCAATTTGAGATGATCGACTGCTTCGATTGCTTTGCCAAACGCACCCACACCAGGGAAAATCACCTTGTCCGCTTTTTCAATATCCGCAGCATGGGAAGAGACAATGGATTCAGCGCCGTTATGCTCGACCGCCTTTTGCACGCTGCGCAGATTTCCTGCGCCATAATCAACGATACAAATCATCACAGCGCTCCTTTGGTGGATGGAATGCCTGTTTGTTTCTCATCATACGAAAAGGCCATGCGCAGGGCACGCGCGAAGGCTTTTGTCATCGCTTCGAGAACATGATGCTGATTTTTACCAGATAATAGTGTGAGATGCAGCGTGACTTTGGCATTCATGGCAAAGGCACGCAAAAATTCTTCAAACAGCTCGCCGTCAAATTCGCCGACTTTTGTGAACGACATATCACACTCAAAATTGAAAAAGGGTCTGCCGCTGATATCCACCACAGCGCGCACGAGCGCTTCATCCAGGGGACAGTAAGCGTGGCCAAAACGCGTAATCTGCGCCCGATCTCCCAGCGCCTTGTTAAAAGCCTGACCCAGCACGATGCCGATGTCTTCAACGGTATGATGGCCATCGATATGGAGATCGCCCTTGGCATCCAGGGCGAGATCGATGCTGGAGTGCTTTTTAAAGGCTTCAAGCAAATGGTCAAAAAAGCCGATTCCCGTGGAAATGGAACCCTGCCCTGTACCGTTCAGATTCAGTGTAATCGTGATATTGGTTTCGTTGGTTTTGCGCGTTACTTTACAATGACGATCCATCTTTTGCCTCAATTTTTAATAAGGACGAATTGTAGTACATTGTTAGTTTCATTGCTAAATTTTTCGCGTAAACATTCAAGAGTCATTCGTAAAAAGTCCCAATATGTCATTGCGAGCGAAGCGAAGCAATCTGGATGCCGGCTAAAGTGCAGTTTTTTAAAGATCGCTTCGTCGCTTCGCTCCTCGCGATGACATGCTTTTTCCATACCTTCAGGGGAATCATTAAAATCATCTGCTGTTTTTATTGGTGCGGAACGACTAATTACTTTTTGAGTAGCATCCAATATTTGATTTAAAATGTCACGAACCAACTCTTTATCATACATAAATAGCATCCTTTATAATACGTTTTTTTAAATAAGGATTCATATTTTCCCGGTTCCTGACAATATCCACAGTCTTGTGCAACCGTGCTTGCAGTTCATCTTTAATATGAACCAATTTAAAAAGATCCGGCTCAATGGTTTCAATTATAATATCCACATCACTCTCATCATTTGCATTATCTCTGGAAAATGACCCAAATACACCAAGGCTACTAATACCATATTTTTCAGCATTCTCATTTTTATAATTTTTAAGAATTTCAAGAATTTCTGTTCGCGTCATCGCATTACTCCCAATTTAAGATTATTTTATTGTCCGATAATGCATATTTTAAAACGCATAATGGCTTGTCAATCTTCAACCGCCATCGATTCCCGCAATGCTTGTAGAAAAATATCATTTTCCTCCCTTGTGCCCACGTTGACTCGCAGGTGGTTTTCAAGCAGGAGATAACTGCCGACATCACGCACAAGGACACCGCGCTTTTTTAATTCGGAAAATATTTTCTGCCCGTCTTTGCTGCGAAAAAGTAAAAAATTGGCACTGGATGGATATACCGTAATGGCTTGCATTTTTATCATTTCCGCATAAAGACGATCTCGTTCCTCTTTTAAAAACCAGACATGCTCATCCATCAATGCAACGTTGTCCAGCATTGTGGCGGCAACCAGTTCGGTGAACAGATTAATATTATAAGGCAAATTGACCTTACGAAACTGGCTGATTATTTGCGACTGGCCGATCAAATAACCGAATCGCAAACCGGCCATTGAATATGCTTTGGAAAAAGTTCGCGAAACAATCAAATTCTGATATTTTTTCAAAAGCGGAATTGCCGATTCTTCACAAAACTCGCCGTACGCTTCATCCCAAAAAACAAG
>JAADGR010000386.1 GCA_013152225.1 Calditrichota bacterium | reverse complement strand
TTTCGTTCTTAGGCTTTCGCAAATAGATCCAATCCGTTGCCGGATAGCCAAGAAACGGATCTGTGTAATCAAAATCGAAAATTCCCACCGTGCCTTCGCTGGAGTATCCGCCGGTTAGCAGGCGAACATCGTCCGATGGATCATCATAGGTATTCAAACCTACATCCCATGCTTCAAATGGGATTTGCGCATACACGTCTCTGTTGTACCACCATAGAAAAATCCCCCCGTCTTCCGTAAACCGGATTTCAATGTCATGACCTTCGGTATTGGCAATATATCTGGTTAATCTTTCCAATTCACCCTGGCTCCCTCCTGCGCTGATGTAAAATGGATGGAGATCGTTAACGGAACTGAAATCATGCCAAACATTGTTACCGTTGTATCTTGCTCCTTGTTCATCATATTCATCAGGTGTTAACGGTCCCTCCGCATCAGCTACTTGAACAACCGCTTTTATATTCGGAGTTTGTCCATAAACTTTGATTAACAACCCATCGACAATCGACTTTGAATAATCCAGTGTGTCTTTCAATTGTGGTTGATTAGCAAGAATTATTTTATTGATGTTCAGGTCTCTCAAATTCCAGGTTAATTGTCCGTAAGTCGGCGATGTTGAATCTTGATCTAATGTAAAAAATATTTCGTAATCATGACCGGTAGTCGCTTTGGGATTAATTACTACAACATCGCAATTATCCTCATAATCCGTTTTATTGGCTTTTACCGGAATTTTTTCAAAATTCCGGCTAAAATACTTTTCTCCCGGTTTCTTTTCCTGCAAAGTTACTTTTGCAATCGAAGGTTCGGATTCAAAAGAAGGAAACTCATACATCAAGGGATTATAATCATAGGCTGTAACCGCAAAATAATAGGTTGATCCCCGGTAAAGCGCTTTTTTTCCGATCGAATCTCTGTTAACAATAAAATATCTCCTAATCCCGGTATCATTTCCGCGCTGTACCGGAATAATTATTTTTCTATCATATTGCGGAAAATACACAGGAGCAAGGATATCTTTAACGTTATCTATTACATCAATCGTGGCTAATCTGACAACCCGTGCATCATCTAATGCGGTGTTTGAATCGGGTAACTGATAAACATTATAACCTTCAAATTTGTAACCATTAAACACCGATTGTTCGATTTTAGATATTTTTTGCCGATCCCAGCTCCAATCCAAAAGAATTTTATCGTCTAAAGGTAAAGCCTTAACTTCCGGCGACTGAGGCTTAAATTGTAAATTTTCAAATAGATTTTGATGTAACTCTTTCAATACCTGGTTTACATGCTTAACCTCGTTAATACCGTCTCTGTTATTTTTTCCATTACCCCCGATAACTGCAATGAGTAATTCCTGCTCAGCTCCGGGTTCTAATCTGCAAGGACCTGTGTTTGCCATTAATCTTCTGTCTCCCGGCCACATATTCCATCCCGCTCCGTCCACATCTCCTTTTAAGCCAAACGGATCTTTAACCGGATCGCCGGAAAGAGGAAATTTGGTTGGTTTTCCCTGATCAGGTCCACTTCCTTTAATCCAAGGTTCTTGACGATAAGGAAACCTCATAAAACCACGCATCAAGTTATAGACTATCAGTCCGAATTCATAGCCTCTGAATATCGGATCCTCATTAGAACCATATTCGGATGATAAATTACTAAACGATGTCATCGGCAAATTTTTAAAGCCATAAATATATTGAAAATCATAAACCGCTTTATCTTGCATATTATCTGTTTCGATTATTGGTCCTTGCAAAATTGCATACCCAACAACAGGGGGTATTATATTTTGATCATCAAATTCATTATCCGATTGATCACCGTTAAAAGCGAAACATAAATCCGCGGTTGAATCGCAGCCCATCAAATCATTTGAATAATTTCCTACATCTGGATCAGAAAATATCGAAAAGTAAAGTGAATCAATGATGTATTTTGAACGATTTCTTATTCTGTATCTTTTAAAAATGGTATTTGCCAAAAAGCCATAGTCTTCTTCTTTGTAAGTCCAAATTGTAATATTCAAATCAAGACCGATTGGTTTGACGCCAAATACTTCTTTTGATTTTTGAATATTCTGATCATTGACAAGTAAGAAAATAACCTGATCCGCATCGGTAATTCCCGGATAGTCTCCTTTTCCTGCGACAGGCAATCCATTTTCATCTAAAACCGGATCAAATACGCCATTTTTGTTTAAATCGATATAAGGGGCTCCGTACTTTACAGGCCACGATTTCCAATCCATTTCATATTGGTTAATAATATCATCCATCATTTTTTTGGTAACCTGTGATTCGGAAATGTTATATTTAATAGCAGCTTCTTCTAACAATTGTTCCCGAGTTAATGTCCGCCAATCTTTGCGAATTTTCCACATTGTTTTTGCTATGGGCATGCTTGTTTCATAAAAACTTATTAAACCCGGTAAAGTAGTGGCAGAGTACATCATCCCGCCAATATAAACAGAGTCCATTTTTTCGCCTGAAACAGGATTGATAAGTTTTCCTCCCCATAAGAACCCTTCAAGATAAATTATGGGTATTTTTTTGTATGAAAAATAGGCGGCTGTCTTATACTGTGAATCTAAATAATTTGCCGTGTGTCCGTTTGCCCGAACCCAATAAATCCAGTTCCCGACATTTAAATAATCTGCTTTTAAATTATTTTCTCCAGAGAGTGAAAATTTAATTGCGCCTTTAGAGAAGACAGAGGAAAACAAAAAAAAATAAATAATAACACAAACTAAAAATTGAATTATGCGGAGTCGTTTCATTTCTATGCCTAAAATACCTCATTGGAAGGACTTATAAATATAAACGATATAATTTTATATTTCAAGGGCAAGGCTTAATAATATGCCATTTTAACTAACTATTCGATTTAAGCATTCGCGAAAAAAGCGTTTTTTATAAGAAGTCACGGCTATTTCATTATCAGGATAAGCTGTTCAACGGACATTAAGATAGATTGTTTTGTGATTTATTGTATTTTTTTGAGATAAAGGTTAAGCTAATGGATTCAACCCATATTAAAACACGAGGAATTTTCAGGATAATGTCAAAAAAAAAGACCGATGGAAACCCATCGGTCTTTTTATTAAGAAAGAATCGTGCGTCTTAGAAGCCGACTCTGATCGTAAACATATTGCTGGCATCGAAGTACTGAACATTGCGGAACGCATAGTCGATTCCCAGAAGCGTATTTCCTAACTTATACTGGAATCCGGCGCCAAGCGAGAATGAATATACAACTTCTTCGGAAGGCGTATTAGCGGTGTACAGATAACCGCCGCGCAGCATCAGGAAATTTTTGTAGTTGTATTCCATACCGAAGCGGAATTCCGTCATTCTGCACGTTATTGTTACGGAACACGCCCGAAAGGATCAGGGTGTTATCTTCCATAACTTTGTAGTTATAACTTAATCCCAATTCAAGACTTGCAGGCAATTGGTCGCTGGTCGCGCCGCGTCTTAAGAATTCCTGACGACCTTCAACCGTAACCATCCGCATCAGACCGGTACCTTTATATTGCAGGTTCGATCCAATATTCTTGGCAACCACTGCAAAAGAAACGCCTTCAATACCGGCTAAATTCTTATATTGCAGACCTATGTCGAATGCAACGGCAGAACCGTTTACACGCGGTGCGGATTCATAGATCAATTTCGTGGTCAAACCTACATTGATTGTACTGGTTAACTTATTGGAATAAGTTAAAGCAATAGTGCTGAATGTGGGCGAAAAGGTTCTTCCGTTACTACCGTCCATATCCTCTACTGTCGTAAGCGGAATATCGCCGAAGTCAAAGGCTTTAATACTAAAACCAATGTGCCCGAATTTACCCATACCAGCGCCAACGGCTAAGTAGTTCACGCGAATATCACTAAAGATATTCACCGTGGAGAACATACCAGCCGCACTTTGTTCCATGTTAGAAAGCCTGCCGGGTTCCAATAGATAGCGTCAACACCAGTGGTGAAAACGATATCGGAACCAGCCATGGCAAGATCTCGCGCACCTACCGGAACAAGAACCTGTGTTCCTGCTGCAGTGCCGATCCTGTCTGCATCACCAGCGTAAACAGGCAGTGATGCAAGGAATAGCACCAGCACGATCCAAATAACACCGTTTAACAATTTTATTTTATTCATATTTTAACTCCCTAACTTTTTTCCCTATCACTGCGATATTAAAAGCACCATATTAATAGAATTCAACTACCTGTTCACCTTGAACGACCATGAGCTTCAACACCTT
>JAADGR010000384.1 GCA_013152225.1 Calditrichota bacterium | reverse complement strand
ACAGCGGATCGAGTCCTGATCCGGAAAGATCGACCTATCGCGGAGAATCCGCTTTTTCCGAACCGGAGACCCAGGCGATCCGGGATTTTGTTTCAAAGCATCATTTTGTCGTCAGTCTCTCCTATCACAGTTATGGCAGAATGTGGCTCTATCCATGGGGTTATGCTAAAATAAATCCACCGGAGCCGGATGCAAGTACTTTTATCGCTTTGGGTGATAGTTGTGTTGCCTATAACGGCTATGAAGCGGGAAACTTTTCCACCGGCACAATTTATCAGGTGAACGGCGACACGGATGATTGGCTTTATGGTGAAAAAGGCATTTTTGCATTTTCCCCCGAAGTTGGCGGAGAAGGACAAGGTTTTTTCCCGGATACGACGATGATTATGCCGCTGGTTTTGGAGAATCTGGGGCCCAATCTTTACATGGCCTATGCCGCCGGGGAAGAACCCATCGTTAAACATGAGCGCATTCCGGATTTTGATATCCCACATGATTTCTATACTTTAAATACGACAATAAGCAAACCCATTCTTTTAACGGAATCTGTTGCGTTGAACGAATCGAGTTTTAAGATTTTTTATAAAAATTCCGTCGATGCACCATTTGATTCTTTGCAATTGCAGCCCACCGGCATAGAGGACAAATACACGGCAGATATTCCGGGAGATTCGTTAAACAGCGTGATTTATTATTATGCTCAGGCATCAGATGACAGCGGCAGAACCGGGACTTCTCCGCGCGGCGCTCCGGCTGCAGTGGATTCATTCCAGATAATTCCCGATACGGTGCCGCCTGCGATTGTCTATCAACCCGTTGAGTACATAAAGTTGTCTGATTCACTCGTCATTTCAGCAAAAGCTACGGACGCGGTAGGTGTTGCAAAAGTTACACTGTATGTTGATTTTAACGACCGGGAATATCAAATTCCAATGCTACCCGGCGGGAATGATACTTTTACAGCGCATCTTGACACCCTGGATCTGGCGGAAGGTGATTCTCTGCAATACCGGATTATCGCTGTCGATGTTTCACAAAACGAAAATACAGCCATTGTTCCTCAATCCGGCCGGTATTTTTTGGGAATTTATAAAAGCATCCTCTCTTATGATTTTGAGGACGATTCGACCCTGACAGCAGAAGCCGGTAGTGACTGGGAATGGGGAAAACCGACATCCGGACCGGACAGCGCACATTCCGGGCAAAAACTGTGGGCAACGGGATTAAACGGCAATTACAGCAATTCCTCAAATTCAATACTGGATGTTCCATCTATGGAACTGGTCGGCGGGATTGAAAACGCCGCATTTTCCTTCTGGCACTGGTACTCTACCGAATTCAGCCGCGGTTCAATCTGGGACGGCGGCAATGTGAAAATCTCGGTGGATGGAGGGTCTTTCCAAGTCATCACTCCGGAGGACGGATATGATGGAGTTATTGACAATTATAATCCTGTGCTGGGAGGAGAACCGGGATTCGGCGGCCCGCCGGACGGCACACCGGGGTGGCGGGAAGAAATTTTCGATTTGTCCGAATACATCGGCCACACAGTGCAACTGCGTTTTCAACTTGCCAGCGATGACAATACACCCGCCCCTGGGTGGTATATTGATGACATCGAGTTTCTCATCTTTCCTTACATCGGTACGGCTGTTGTTCATTCCGCTGCGAGTCTGCCGCAAAAGTTTCTGTTACGGCAAAACTATCCGAATCCGTTCAATTCGGAAACTTTTATCCGCTTTGAACTGCCGGGAAAACAGCACGTGCGCTTGTCGATTTATAATTCTTTGGGGCAGGTAATTAAGGTTCTCATGGATCAAAGTAAAAGTGCAGGCCGCTACGTTACTAAATGGGATGGGAAAAATCAGGCCGGAATATCGGTTGTTAGCGGTATATATTTTTACCGGATAGAAACCGGAGATATAGACGTTGTAAAAAAGATGTTTTATTTGCGATGAATGGCTTTTCAGGCGCATTTTTCAAAATATAATATTTTTCATCTACAGCTTGCTCATGTGAAACAATATAAATCTTGCGTCTTCTTGCCAGAATCAAGCAGTGATTCGTAATTATTTTGTCCTTAATTTTGACAAGACAAAATAGTGATTTACCATTCGTGCCCACTCGATTCGATATAGGACCGAAAAGAAGAATCTGTGGAATTTTATAGTACATTCTTTTTGGCGAAAAAAAACATGAAAACAGCAAAAAAATAGAACGAGAGACAAATGAAACATCAAAAACTAACGATCATATTTTTAATCATTTTTTCAGCAACAACTTTTCTTTTTGGCGGCACGATTCTCCGGATTGGATCAGGCACAGGCCAGGCCGGCGGCGAGGGTTATGCTCTGCCGATCATTCTGCAAAACGACCGTGACGTTGCCGGGCTGCAATTTACTATTCAGGATGCACAAAATGCATTGCATATTGATTCGGTTGTCGCGACATCCCGAGCTAATGGCTGGGTTGCGATGCACAATGAAAACAATCTGCTTCTCTTTGATCTGCGCGGGAAGCCCATTCCCGCCGGTGAAGGAGAGATTGCCACCCTCTTTTTGCACATCGATTCTACTGCCGCGGCAGGCAGCGATACCTTGCGCACGGTAGCAACGCCGCTGCTGGCAGATACACTAGGAGAAAGAATTGACACCACAAGCGTGCAGCCGGGCGTTTTTGAGATACAATTCCCAACGCTTGTGAGCGCTAAGAATGGGAAAAAATCCTTGCCGTTATCTTATGCACTGAAACAAAATTATCCCAACCCGTTCAATCCAACTACAACAATCCGTTTTGCTTTGCCGGAACCTGGGCGAACCGTTGTGGAAATATACAACACACTGGGAGAAAAAGTGCGCACTCTGGCCGATCAGGAATTAAAGGCCGGATATCACGTTCTCCACGTGAATGCGGCAGGACTTGCAGCCGGTATTTATTTTTATGAAATTTCCGTGAATGACTTTATAGCTGTGCGAAAAATGGCGCTGATTAAATAAAGTGTACTTCTGAACAAAGGGCTGCTGCCCCTTGTTCAAATCCTACCACAACAATCTTTTCATTTCTCCTTTAAACCTGGTATTGAATTTGCTTTATCATGCTATGAAATTGATAGCGAGCTAAATTATAACAAGTTAAGTCAATAAAGTTTCAGCCAGATTATTATTTAGTTACATCATGTTACAATCGATTGTTTTAGAATGAAACAAAGTAATTAACCCAACTCTCATTTTCTAAAAGACAATCAAAGGGCATTTTCTCCACACCTCCACCCTTTTTATTATTGCATCTCTTGTTTTAGCTGTCAGGGGCTCTTGCGTGAGAAATACACAATTTGTCTTTTCCGTTCGAGAATTGTGCTTTTAAAAGACAAACTTTGGGAGAACTGAAATGAACAAGACACGTGCGATTTTACTACAGTATTTCACCCTGGTGGTACTATTTTTTT
>JAADGR010000250.1 GCA_013152225.1 Calditrichota bacterium | reverse complement strand
TGTTTTGCTCTTTGTGCCTTAAATGGAAATGGATCGCACATCGTTACCTATGATTCTCATTTGCTTGATTTAAAAGTTGATTATGCAGAAAAATTTGGGATCGACATAATCAAGCCTATCGAGTTTTTAAAATTGCTTTGAAAGGAGACCTTTATGCCAATAAAACCGCAATCAATGAAATGGGATAAACTGGTAAGCAGCCAAATTTCCCTTTGGGAATTCAGAAAAAAATTAGAGGAAAAGCAACCACATAAAGATGCAGAAAATCCGTGGCATAAAGCTCACATTACCATATCGCGTTCCTATGGTGCAAAAGGCTTTGAAATTGCAAAGATGTTGGGAAGAAAGCTGCACTGGGAAGTTTACAGCCGAAATCTGGTCGAGTATATTTCCGAAACATCAAACGTCAGAAACAAGCTGGTTGAAACATTCGACGAAAAAACAAAAAACGAAATTCAAAACTGGGTTCATACATTGCTCGATTCTCAGGTCATGACCACAGACAAGTATTTCAAACATTTGGCAAGTGTGCTCATGACGATCGAGGAGCATGGCCAGGCTATTGTCGTGGGCAGAGGGGCAAACTTTTTGTTCAATCACGAAATTGGATTGCATGTACGAATTACAGCGTCGCTGGAATGGCGGGTTGCGCACGTTGCCGAAAAATGGGGAATATCTGAAAAAGACGCAAAAAAACTTGTGAATAAACACGACAGCGACCGGCTCGCATTTATCCGCCGGTATTATCAAAGAGATGCCAATGATCCGACTGCTTATGATCTGGTCATTAACATCGAAAGACTCACGCTGGAAAAAGTAGCCGATATTATCCTTTCTGCCCTGGAAATTCGGCTGGGAAGGCCCAGGCCTGAAAAAGAAGAAAGAGAAGATTCAGGACAACCGGATCATCCGCGGGAAGATTGAGGTTTCATTTAGTTTGTTACCTTTTTAATAAAATGAATCTCGGCAATTCCGGAAGGCAGACTCACCGCACCGCTTTTTTTAACAAGCTCGGATTGACTTGAAACCGCTTTAACCTGGTACCGATAGATATTCCCTGGTGCAACATTTGTATCATTACAAGAATTATTCAGGACAGTCGCAATTCTTTCTCCATTAAATTCCGGCAAAAACCCAGCGGTATCCGGCGTTGCAACATCACGGAATATTTGATAATAATATGCTTCATGAACTTTATTCCAGCGCAGAGCAATCGTCGAGTCCCTGGAAACAGATGCTTTGAATGCTTTCGGTGCGGCCGGAGGTTTGACCGGGATATAACTTCCCAAAATCCGGCTGTGCCCAGGGGAAGCTTCATAGTAAGTAACAAATATTCCATCGTCAAGCTGCACAAGTTCCGGGTAAGCGCGGTCACCTTTAAATGGATCAAGTATAAATTCCTTCTCAAAAGTCGTCCCATAATCATAACTTACAGAGTAACTTGTTCCGTCGGGTGAAAAATCCCGGTAGGCACAAAGCAGAATATTTTCCTTCGTGAGCAAAAGACTGGCGGCCTGTCCCTGCAGAGAAGTTCGTTCCGGCGGACTCCATGTTATTCCGCCATCCTTTGAAAAGCTCTTGTACTGAAAATGGCCGTCTCCGGCAGTGCGCAGAATACACATTATCCGTCCGTCGGGAAGAGCGCAAAGTGCAGGTTCATTAAAATCAATTTTGCCGCTTGAATCGAAAGCAACGGCATGAAATTCCTTCCAATTTCTCCCCAAGTCACGCGACACGGCAACAAGAGCAGTGGATTTTTCTCCTTTACGTCCGGCATAAAGTGGAAGCAACAAGGTGCCGTCCTTCAGTTCCAAAATTTTGGCAGAGCAAGCGGCCCAATCAAAGTTTTCCAGAACAACCATTTTCGGTGAGTACCAGGACAATCCGCCGTCAAAAGAACGCGAAACAAAGACGCCCAGCGCGCCGATTATTTTTCCTGTGTTGTCATAGTTTGATTGGAAAAAATTCAAAAGCAGAGAACCGTCTTTTAATTCCACAACAGACGGGTCCCGGCAATCAAGACGGGTAGAGATAATCGTGTCTGCGGCGGACCAGGATTGCCCCTTATTTCTTGAGCGGCTGAGGAGTATATTGCCGTCGGGAGAAACATGACTTTTTCCTCGCCGGAAGACACAGACAAGATCACCATTGTTCAGCTTTGCTACGCTGGGAAAAGCCAGGTGTTCATCAGATTGGCTGATGATAACCTGTCGTGATGTATTTGTGAAAAGGGGCTCGATCCTGGAGCAAGAGATGACCGCCAAAAAAAGGATAATAGAAAAGAAGTAACGCATGGGACAGATACTCCATATTTTAAATCAAAGATTATTTAAAAGTAATTCGCAAAAAGCGCAGAAATGTCATTGCGAGCGAAGCGAAGCAATCTGAATGTCTGCTAAGGGGCTGTTTTTTGGAGATCGCTTCGTCGCTTCGCTCCTCGCGATGACATGCTTTGCGACTATACGAATTGGTCATTTATTATTCACTTTGTTTCCGCAAAAAATCTTCGAGGCCGCTAAAAACAGCGTCCGACAATCGGCGTAAAAAATTATCCCGGGACAACAGATATTCTTCTTCGGGATTCGACAGGAACGCACCTTCGACCAAAACGACAAGCATATTCGTTGTGTTCGTTACGTAATAAGAATTCTGTATGCGGCCATACGGTTGCAAGCCCAATTGAAGCAAATGAGGATAAATCGACCATGCCAACGCCTGATTTTGCGGGAGCGTATAATACGTGCTGGTTCCGCGGGCAGCAAGTGCATTCCCGGAAGGGCCCGTCGAATTGTTGTGCAGGGAAATAAAAAAATGAGCGTTGGCATCTGTAGCGATCCGAATGCGTTCCGGTAAAGATACGTCCTCATCATCATGACGAGTCATAACAACAGATGCACCCGCAGCGCGCAATTTATCGGCAAATATATTCGCCCATCGTAAATTTATATCTTTTTCCAGCAAGCCGGTCGGACTGCTTGTGCCCTCATTTTCGCCTCCATGTCCGGGGTCAACAGCAAAAATCAACCCCTTTACAGGACTTGCCGGCGGATCGGCAATATTCGGTTTTTTTCTTATGCTGAAATAAAGATGATTGTTTTTATAATCAAGCTTGTAGCCCCAGATTTGCTTTTGATCCAGATCGACGTGAATTTTCAGAACACCGTCTTCAACCCGGCTCATTTGAATATCTTTTATTTCCGTCGGGTAATTTGGAAACGTGATCCAGTGCGAACCCTGATGCGCTCCATACAAATACAAATTTATCGAAACGGGATCGAGTTGCGACGCAAACCGATAGGGAACCTGGTCATTAACAGACATGGACAAGCGATACCAGTTGCTGTCATCAGTAAATGCAGGAGCAGAAACCGTGGCATGCGGCACGGGAGTGCCGATAGGCAAAAGTTTTAAATCTTTCGAGTCAATAAATGCAGTGAGCGATGGACAAAGCCTGATCTTAAATCGTGAACCCATTCGGCCGATAATTTGCACCTTGACCGAATCTCTGATTCGTGATAGGGGCGCATAGCCTTTTGCAACACCGTGCATATAAACTATATTTTTCGTCATGCCGATAATGGGATATTCTTCGGGAAGCAGGTAAACCCGGGCCGGGGCTTCGACCTGAATTTTTTTCCCATCCATCCCACGCAATTCTAACTTGACTTTGAGCGGTCGATTTGCAGGTGCATGATTCACGCGCACGACTCCGGTGTAAACCCCTTCCAGTCCATTTGCATTTGCCGGAGGAAGCTCTGTCATCGGAATATCATTTTCAACTTTTTCGAGCGAAAACGATGCCCTTCCTTCAGGGCTGCCTTTGAATTTGACCGTGAGATAGTCCCCGGGAAAAAGCCAGACATCATCTTTCGGCTCGATAACTCGCATGTCAAATTTTGTTGGTGTAACCGGACTTGTTTCAATTTTCGGAGGTCGATAAATAAAAAGCATATCCGTTACAACCCGGCCGTTTTTAGCAGCCCGGACAAGGATCTGGTTCATTCCAGGTTCGAGATCTACGCGAGTCACAAAAGCACCATGAGGAAAAACGCGAACCCACCGGTTGTCCACAGTAACGATGGCTCCCGAATCCGTGCCGCCGGCGATGCGTATTTTATCCAATGCAAAAGTGTCGCTGTGTGCAGGAAAAGTGATATTTAATTTTAAAGGCTGAATATCTTGCCAGGATGCCAAGGCGATGGAAGAGAAGGTGAATGACAGACAAAGAGTAAGCAGCAGGGATAATTTAAATTGCAGATTTTTTTTCAAAAGAGCCCCAATCATTTTGTCTTGTTTCGTTTTTCAATTCTAAAAGGCTTTCAAGAAACTTGAACGAGAAAAGCATGTCATCGCGAGGAGCGGAGCGACAGTGTACCCCGAATTATCGGGGAAGCGATCTTTATAAAACAGCACCCTAGTCGACATTCAGATTGCTTCGCTTCGCTCGCAATGACATTTTTGGACTTTTTACGAATGACTCATTTATATTTATAGGGCTAACCGCTTCATGGATTTATCAAGAATCGATTTCCAGACACGCTTCAATATTTTGCAGCAAGTCTTTGGGGATCAATGCGATTTTGTAATTCCGGGATTTTACCGGTGCCTTGCCCACACAAATAAGACCTTTGTAACGTAATTTGCCTATAGTCGACTGTGGAGGCTTTTCTGTCCACCAATAGCCGTCTTCATCTGCACTCCCAAATTTCCTCTCCAGTTTTCCATATTGCACATAGCCGTCGTTGTCAAGAATCATCCTCAAAACCTGCTTCTCGGTCTGAGAAAGCTTCCCCGCAATGTTTGCTGCAGAATTTTCGTCGAGCAAAAAGATTGCAATATCTTTTGTCCGTTCTCTTTTTATTCGAACTGCCGGCCTTTTCCAGAACATGGCAATGGCATTGACCCACTCCGTCGGCAGTTTGCTGAGGCAGGATTGAAGTTTTGAGTTTACATTCAGAGCGATCGAACTGGCATTTTCATACTGAGATGTTTGAAAACTGAAAAAAACGCGGTCAAAAAAATTACTGTAATATTGAGAAAAACAATCTTCTTTGTCAGTTTCACCTTCCTCCTGTATTTGGCTTTCCGCCCCGAACTTTTCAAAATACAGAGGATCGTTTATCATTTTTTTGATCTCGGCCAGATAGCCGGTCTTGTTGAAATCTTCTCCCTCGTGTTCCCTCTGGTAAAGTTCCAGATACATCAAAGCAAGGCGCGCGCGAACCTGGTTTTCGTTATAATTATCAGGAAATGCTTCCTCAACAAGGGCCCGAATGCCCTCCGGTCTATCACTCTGAAGCTGCTTTTCCACTTCCCATAGCGCAGCCAGGTTGAGAAAAGGATTATATTCATTATCGGGATACTGTTCCCGAATTTCGACATAATCTTTGTTCATATAAAGACCGACTTCGGGATGTTCCTGAATAAGATGAGCAATTTCTTGTTCTGAAGCTGACAGCACTCGCCCTTTTTGCATCAAATACCAGGTTCGCTGCACAAACAATCGGAACGTTTTGTTATCAAGTTCTTCGGGGAAAAACAAAAAGTTATCTCTTTCACATTCGTTAAAATAAATATCATTCTGTTGCAAGAGCAGTATTCATGCTTTTTAAAAATTTTGATGTACCGATAAATCCGATCTCGCGCAATTTATCTATTTCTTTGCCTGATTTTGACAGAAACACAAGCGTCGGCATGCCGGTCACCTTAAATGTTTGCATAAATTTCTTTGTTTGCGCATCTGGTGCTGTGCAATCCACTTTAATCATTGTGAATGACTTGGCCAGGGCCACAACCTGTGGATCGGAAAAAGTTTGCCGGTCGAGTTGTTTACAAGGAGCGCACCAATCTGCGTAAAAATCCATAAAAACAGGTTTGCCGTCCCGGATCAACTCTTCAGTGGATTGGTTCGAGTATTTAATCCAATTTATTTCAGACGGCTTGGAATGAATGGCGTCATAAGTCCAGTTTACACCAAGGGCAATAAGAAGGATTCCAAAAACTGCACGCCCGATCTTGAAGCCTTTGGTATAGCCGGGTTCGTGATCGAGAAATCCCAGTAACAGCCCGCCGAAAATTCCCAGGATTCCAATAAAAAATCCCAATTTGTTGTAAATTTGATCAAGCTGAGGAATTAAAAAGTAAATGGCAACACCGACGAGGAGGACACCGAACAACTTGCGTATCCACGTCATCCACATACCGGATTGGGGAAGCTTGTCCAAAAGACCGGAAAATGTTGCAAGAATGAGATAAGGCACACCAAGTCCCAACCCCATGACGAAAAACAAAAGCGTGCCTTTAACGACCAGGCCAAGTTTCGCAACCAGGCCAACGAGACCAATAATAATTCCGGCAGCGCATGGAGCAATCACAAATCCCACGGTTAAGCCCATAATAAATGAACCCACCGTGCCTTCACGCGAACGTCCGACGATGTTCATAAGAAAAGCCGGGACAGTAATCTCAAAAGCGCCGAACATACTGGCGGCCATGGCTAAAATGACAAGAACGATAAAAACGACGAACCAGGGACTCTGAAAAAGAAATCCCCACTGTTTACCCGCCAATCCGGAAATAAGCCCGAGAGCTGCAAAAGTAAGAGCAATACCCAGCAGGTAAAACAACGCATTAACAAAACTTGATCCTCTGCTCCTGCCGCTCTGGCCGCCAAAATAGCTAACCGTCATTGGAATGACAGGATAAACACACGGCGTAAGATTCAGTGCCAGCCCAATAAGAAAAAAAGCGAAAATGGCATACAAAAGTCCCTGTTCCAGAATTTGTTTTGCGCGCAATTCGTTGCTGGTAAATGACTGCGTATTTTCCGCAGCTTCGTTTTCGTATGAACCGGCTTTTGCAAAAATATCCTGATTCGTTTTGCGAACATCTGAAGCGTCGGACACAACATCCAGCGTAATCTCAAAAGACGCTTCTCCGGGCGCGAAACAAACATTCTCATCACATCCCTGATAAGAAACCGAACCTTTAATGGTCTTTGATTCAAGAGATAAATTCGGAGATGTGCTTACATTAATAAAGACAACAACTCTCCCTTCATAAACCGATATTTTGTTATCGGAAAATGAAAAAGTTTTCAAATCGGGCTTGGGGAACATTGGCTTGCCAAAGCTCATATCATGGCTGGGGTCAAACTTTATTATAGTTGGAATAAGGAAATCTTCGGTGGGTTTATTGGAATTTATATGCAAACCGCTTTTTATATCGATAATTACAGCAAGGTCAAAATCCTGTCCCCGGACTATTTTATCTTGCGAAGAAACTGCATTGACGGATAAAACCTCTCGAGTATTGCCGAATTGCGCAAATGACTGTGCAACAACAAAAAGCAGAATAAAAAATAATAATAAATGCTTTTTCGTCATAGTATCGCCTTTTAATTATAATCTGCAAGCAATAAAAAAAGAATTCCACAGGGAATTCCTCAAAATAAAATCATCTGATCAGATCGAAAAAACAAGTGCAGCCGAGTTACCGGGAAAACGATTCAAATTTGTTTTGCTGTACGAATGTAGCCCTCACGCTTGGCGTACTTTTCCAATACTTTTTGTAACATTTTTCTCCCCCGAAACAGTCTGGACATTACCGTGCCGATCGGCCTGTCAACCATTTCCGCAATTTCTTTGTAGGAAAAACCTTCCACATCGGCCAGCAAAATAGCCATACGAAAATCTTCCGAAAGTTGTGACAACGCACTTTTTATATCGTCGTCAAAAAGTCCTTCATAATTTGCTTCGTCAAATCCGGACCACTCACTTGCATCCCCCTGGTTTTCGTTCTCCAGACCAAATTCAACTTTTTCCAGTTGTACTTGCTGTGGTGTTCTGACCATTTTCCTGTATTTATTAATAAAGGTATTGGTCAGAATCTTAAAAATCCATGCCTTAAAATTCGTCCCCAACTGAAATTTATCAAAGAATCTGTAGGCTCGAAGATAAGTATCCTGCACAAGATCTTCAGCTTCTTCAGTATTGCGCGTTAACCTCAATGCCGTACTGTAGAGAGAATCCATATAAGTAAAAGCTATTTCTTCAAACTGACTTTTTTGTTCTTGGCCGCTCAATATCCATCCATGGTTAAATGTTATTCAGCTAAAACGGCTACGATTCAATATTGTTCCTGGAAAATTTGCAATAAATACAGAACTCCAAAGTTTAAGAAATATTTATGAAATATGCAATCTTGCTATAGTTGAGATTCATCTTTCCACCGTTTTATGCGCCATTTTGAATCAAAGTCATTTTTTATCATATTAAAGATGGCATTGCCGGAAAGGCTGTAATCACCCGCTTTGCCGAATAAATTAAGTTGAAATGTTTTGGATAACTCGGCCTCGTTTGTCTTTGATGTATCATAATAGATCGTCGTGTTCCAGGTCAGAGTTATCGTTTCAAAATTACGAAAAAGTTGGCCGGTCGTTTTCAGATCAACGTCCCGGCCCCAGGACACAAATCGCCCTGAGCTTTCAAAGTTTGGATCAAAAAAAACAAAGACAAATGAACTATCCAATAGATTTGCATAAACGATCGAATCCTTAAACGTATAAGCATAAATAAAATTTGTCAACACATCTTCAGGAGTTCGCTGCTCTGTTAAAACAAAGCCGTCATCATTCGTTCGGTCAATTTTAGGGGCGAAAGGATTAAAACAAGACAAAATGATCCAAAAGATAAAAAGCAGGATAGCAAGATAAATTATTCTAGCAGGAGCCATTGTCAATAGACTCGTTCTTTCTATACCATAATAAAAAAGCGGTGCTGCCAGGCACCGCTTTCGGAATTGTAAAGGTTTTAAATTTTACTTTAGCTTAAAAACAACCGGTATGCCTACCCAAACTTTGACCGGCTTATCGCGCTGTTTAGCTGGTTTCCATTTTACCGCTTTGATTGCTTTTACAGCAGCTTCGTCGCAGCCGTTGTTGCCTAGTGATTTCAATATTTTCGTACTGACAACATTACCTTTTTCATCGATCAGCACGTTTACATAGACCCGGCCTTCAACGCCTGCTTTGCGGGCAATTTCCGGATAAACCAGCTTTTTCTGAATTGCCGAAAATCCTCCGATTGGTGTCGGCGGCTCATCGTACGCCACAAAAATGGTCGTCGATTCACTGACTTCATCTTCAGGCGGAGGCGGAGGCGGAGGTAATTCACTCAAGTCGATGTTGGTCTGTTCGATCGTCACGTCCTCGGGGATGTCTTCATCTTCGCTTTCAATCGGCACCGTCGGGCGTGCTGGTGCAGGAGGACGTTTTTGTTGCTCAGTCTGCGGAATTTCATCCACGTTTATAGTAATGTCGACTCTTTGCGCTTTCTTGACGTTCGTCTCAAATCTCTTGAACGCCTGAAAAATAATGACCATAAATGCCAGCGAAAGAACAAGCGCCAGTTCGATAGTCTTTTGATATTTCAGTCTGAGGCTTACTTTGGGATCTTTTCTTAAAATCATTTTAAATCACCACCCTCAATCTACTGCTGTTTTTGTTGAATAATTAATATTTAAGGCGGTACTTCCAACAGTTCGAAGTTGTTGCTGAATTGCCGTTACCTTGCTCATTTCTACATCTTTATCAATCCTCAGAGAAACGAGTTTCATCGGGTGCAATTCGTCGCGAGCTTTTGCACGGATAATTGGCTCAATATCTGCAATTTGGATCAATTTGTCATCGATAGAAATGCGGCCGCTTCTATCCGCCCAAATGACTGCGACATCTCGTTTACCCGGCAGCTTTTCAATTCTCTTGGCAGCAGGCAAGACAACGTTCAAGCCATTAGATTCTTTAAAAACAGTGGAAACCATAAAGAAAATAAGCAGCATGAAAACAATATCAGGCATCGACGCCGTCGGTATACCGCAGCTCACTTTAGACTTTGTTTTGAATTTCAAAGTCCCTACTCCTAATTTTTTAAAATGTCAAGATTCTGGTTCTGCTATTGAGATACGACTTGCGCTGGCTCTTTTCAACTGATCCAGCACAGCAATAAAAACATCATATTTCGTTGTTGCGTCTGTTTTCACAGAAAAAATAAGCCGTGGATTTTCCTGCAGCATTTGTCTTGCTCTTTCTGCAATCTGCTTGATAGCAATAGGTTCTTCTTTCAACAAGACGTTGCCGTTCGCATTAATCAAAAGATTGGCAATATTTTTTTTATTCACTTCCGTTGCTTTTCCCAGATCAGGAAGGACCAAGGATATACCTTTGTCCGTATCAATAGTTGTCGTTACGAGGAAAAAAATTAGAAGCAAAAAAGCAATATCAGCCAACGAAGATGTCGGAATCTCGGCAGAGCCCTTTTTTCGTTTGTCTAAAAACATGAGATCAACTCTCCGTTAAAATCACTTTTTCTCTTGGGTAATCAACATATCAACCAATTCGTTGGAGCTTTCTTCCATGTCGATGATCAGCTTGTCAATTCGTGAAACAAAATAATTATTGAAAGTTTGAATAATGATAGCAACGACAAGGCCGAATGCGGTCGTCAACAAAGCAACCGAAATACCACCGGCAACAATGGAAGGCGAAATATCGTTAGCTGCTTTAATGGCGTCAAAAGCTGCAATCATCCCCCAAACAGTCCCGGTAAATCCAAGCATTGGGGCCAAGCTGATAACCGTTGCCAGCCAGATGAGGCCTCGCTCAAGAAAAGCCATCTCAATCGAGCCTGCACTTGTGATAGATTTTTCAACTTCTTCAACACCACGATCCACTCTTAAAAGACCGGCATGGAAAATCGAGGCCACAGGACCTCGGGTTTCTTCACAAACCTTAATTGCATTTGCGACACCACCCTTTTTAAAAGCGTCCTTGATATTGGCTAAAAAATTTCGGGTGTTAACTGATGCTCTGGTTAATGTCCATGCACGCTCGAGGCTGATCATTAATCCAACAACGAAAAGGATCAGAATAGGCCACATGAAGCCGCCGCCTTCATTGAAATATTGAACCATTAGTCCAACTCCTCCAAAAGTATTAAAATTGTAACAGTTAATTATGTTTCCATATCAAATTTGAATAACTTATGATTTTTTGTTCAAAAAGTCAATAAGTTTTTTAGTAATTATTCTGCGAATAATTCTTCCATTCATGCAATTGTTCGATTTTTTTGGCTTTAGGCATAAGAGAAAGAGCCGTCTCCACCTGAGAATCTGCAGAAATTCTAATAATATAATAGTGATCACTATTCCACAAGTGTCTGGCCACTTCTGCTTTCATCATCAGTTTAATATAATCCGCGTCTTTATTATAGGCTTCTTGATTGAATTTGATGTTGTGCTTTGCCAGAATGCTTTTGAACTCGGTAATCATTTCATCAGTAACTGCAAATTTATTTTTGAACTTTTGAAAATTCTGCGACAGCAATCTGTGGTTACTTGCGTATTCGGAACCAAATTCGAAAAAAGTTCGCTTGGCAATCAGTTTGCTGGTAAAGCGAGTAATTTTTTCGGACTTTAATGTTGAATCGGGAGTGATGCCGCCGCCGCCATAAACTTTGCGTCCTGCTATTGTCGAAAACACTTTTGTACTATCCGTTTTGCGACGGGTTGAATCATTACGGGCCTCTGCATAATAATCCATAATGCCTTTGTCATAAGGCCGCTGAATGAGCCTTCCGCTGGGCGTATAATATCTTGCAACGGTAAGACGAAGCGCCGATCCGTCCCGGAGTGGAATTTGATTCTGAACCAGACCTTTACCAAAACTTGTCTCACCCACAATAAGCCCCCTGTCCAGGTCCTGAATAGCACCGGCAACAATTTCAGAAGCGCTGGCCGAACCATGGTCGATCATCACGATGAGGGGGTAAAGTTTGTGGGTGTTTTTTGTTGTGGAATAGAAATCGTCATCGGACGAGCGAAGCCTGCCTCTGGTGTAAACAATTTTATAGCCGCCGGGAATAAATTTATCCACTACTTCTACGGCTTGCTGCAGATATCCACCGGAATTCATTCTCAGATCCAGAATGAGATCCTGCATTCCCTGCGCTTCCAGCCTTTCCATAGCTTCCTCAAGCTCCTCGGAAGTCGTTCGCGCAAATCGTCCCAGGTAAATATATCCGGTTTTCCCGTCATCCAGCATAAAGTGGGCGGTTACACTTTTAATCGGAATTTCTGCCCTGGTAATGACGACATCAAAAGTGCCTGTTTGTCCCGGTCGCTTGATGGTCACCTTAACCTTACTTCCTTTTGGCCCGCGCAGTTTCTGCTGCACTTCGTCCTCGGTAATGCCATAAGCGGATTCACCCTCAATGCGGATAATCTTATCACCCGGCAACAAACCAACGGCTTCCGAAGGGCCGCCGGGAATAGGAGAAACGACGGTGAGGATTTTATTGAGAACAATGAACTCTATTCCAATGCCCTGGTAACTGCCGTGGAATTGCTCATTGATTTTTTTCAATCTGTCTTTGGGAATGTAAACCGAATGGGGATCCAGTTCGCTTAACATCCCCTGAATGGCGCCGGTAACCAGCTTTTCCCTGTTGGGGGATTCAACATAATACTTGTTGACATAATAAAAAACTTCATTAAATCTCTGCAACTGCGATGTAATTGTATCGGAAGAATAAAGGTTTTTATTGCCCATTTTACTGAGGACAAGTCCTCCGAGGACAATCAAAAACATCACAATTAACGTTCGACGAAATATGGCATTATTTTTCATAGGCCGCTTTCATAAATTTAAATCATGAATACCTTGATGAATTAACAATAAATCAATTTCAGGAAAAAATCATAGCAACCGGATTTCCTGCATTAAATGAACCCGAAATTTGCCTCCCGGTTCCAGAATAAACTTCCAGTTGGGCATAACGACAGAACACTGGTACACTCTTTCAAATCCCTCCTCAGACATGGAAATGGTTTCAACAGGAAACCTCCAAAATACAGCCTTTTTATTGACCTGCAAATTAATTTTGATTCCCATCCATTCATCCGTGAGAAATATTTGTCTTACATCTTTAACACTGCCTGTGCTCGCAAGTTTCCGATCTTTCAATTCAACCTTGGGCACCGAGTAGAAGCGATCCGGTGCGTCACCCGCCAACAGTGAAAAAGCAAATTCCGTCCCGAACCATAAATCCGCAGGCTGATTATCCATATTGGTTATCGTATAATTAATATCAATCTTTCCGGATTGCGGCTTAATGCCAACAGTTTTTTTCACCTGAATCGGCACAAAGCGGGAATCGACCCAAACATGACCTTTTCGCTCCAATTGAACATTTAATGAATCGGCCTTTTTTAAAATTTTGTATTGATAAGGCTGATCGACAAAATCTCCCTGTTCGCCGTAATTTGCTTTGGCAAAATATTCCAGGCTTGTACCGGCGTGTAAAAAATGATCGAGCAACGATGAGCGGCGATACCAGTCATAGTTCAAATACTTTTCCAGACCTTCTTCTTTGGAAAGAACGATGTCATGAATGCTTGTTACGCCATTGCTTTGCTTGTTCTTTTCATTCACCTTTGTTAATTTATGATGATATCCTTCTTTGCGGCGCGTCATAGTATCGAGGACATTGAGACTTTTCGGTTTGTAATCCAGTTCAAAAAGACTACCGCCAAAACGTGGAGACATGAACAAATTCATTTGATCCGATTTGATGATAACCTCATCACTGCCGTCGGCATCAAAATCAAAAGTTTCGGAATCAAGCCAGCCTGCTTTTTGCTCATTTTTGCTTCTCTCAAGTTCATCCATTTTTACATCGGCGCGGATGAGATTCAGATAAATCGCATTCCGCAGATGAGGCAAATATAACCCGCCGAAAACACCATGCCAGTAAGGGCAATTGCACTGCGCAGCGTAAAGGTGATCCCGAATATCTTCATTGACAGGTTCTTTGTTTATCGTCAGCTTTTTGAAGCGATTCGTAGAGTAAAGCATACGTTTGTGCAGATTGTTCGATTCGGAATACTTTGCGAGGAAATTTCGCCAAAAGCCGCCGCGTACAAAAACTTTATTTTCAGGAGCAGCATGGTTTTCCTCAAGCCACTCCTCAAAAATTTCCAGTTTTTCAATGGCCGGCACAGGCAACGCCCATTCCATCATTTCCCGATAAGAAGCCGTGGGAAGATAAACGCGGCCAAGGGGTTGCAGTTGCTGCAAGGCCTGTTCAAAAGTGATGAGATTGATCCAATCGAGGTTTTCTTCCAGCATTGTGAAAAACGAATCGAGCCAGCCCTCTTTATAGCACTGCTCAAAAGTGCCCGGCCACACGCCGAACTTTTCTCCATCATCCGCAAAAACAACGAGTCTCTGCCCGTCTTCCGTGGCAAGAGAGCGAAGATAGTCAAAAGTTTCTTCAACAGGACGAAACGGCATCGAGTACCGCAGTTTTTCACTGATGGGAAAAATCTTTAAAAGCGCGCCATTGTGTTCCGTAAGATAATATCCGAACAAATCATTTTCCTGTAACCCTGCGTATTTAAAGTGCGCGTCGTCAATGACCGTGTATTGTATGCCCGCATCAACAAAGGGCTTTGGCAGTTGCGGTTCCCATACACGTTCCGCCAGCCACGCACCGGTAGGATTGAAACCGGTTTTCTTTTTCACATAGCCGGTGAGCTTTTTGATCTGCCCGACTTTATCTTCATCTGTAATGGAGGTAAGAATCGGTTCATAATATCCCCCGGTCATCATTTCGATGCGGCCTTTTTTAACCAATTTTACCAATCGGGAGACAAAATCCGGGTGATGCTTATCCAGCCATTCAAACAAAATGCCGGTATAGTGCTGAGCAAGTTTTATTTTCGAATGCTTTTCATGAACTTTTAAAAAGGGCAAATAGGCTTTTTGATATGCTTCCTCAAAAACGAAATCAAAATTTCCAACGGGTTGGTGATTATGAATTCCCAACACCAAATTTATTTTTTTCAACAATTCCTCCGGATAACAACATTCATCATTATTTACCTCAGAGCAAATAATGACAGAGACGGCACTTTGGCCAATTTTTCTATATTTTGCTCGCCACTTCTTTGGCCACATCCAGGGTTGAGGACGACCCGCCCATATCATAGGTGCGAACTTTGCCTTCGAGAATAACCTGACTGATCGCCCGCTCCAGCTTGACCGCCATTTCATCTTCTTGTAAATATTCCAGCATTAGTTTTGTAGAAATGAGCATTGCCATGGGATTGACTTTGTATTGTCCCGCATATTTTGGCGCAGAACCATGAGTCGGTTCAAAAACAGCATAGTCGTCGCCAATATTTCCACTGGCCGCAAAACCCAGGCCGCCTACAAGCTGGGCACAAAGGTCAGAAATAATATCTCCAAACAAATTACTCGTTACAATTACTCCATAATTCTGCGGATTCTTAATCAGCCACATCGCCATGGCATCAATATTCGTTTCCCAAAGCTCTATATCCGGATAACCTGCCGCTACTTTTCGTGCTTCACGAATCATCATGCCGCTGGTTTCGCGAATGACATTCGGTTTCTCAGCAATCGTAACACTGCCGTAGCCGTGTTTTTTCGCATACTCGAACGCATCTGCAATGATATTTTGTGCAGCCTCTTGCGTAATAATCCGCAGAGAAATTGCAATTTCATCCGGCAGCACACCAGCAAAGCGCTTCATTTTGGGATGATGGGCTGTCAGAGTGTCCATCACATCCTGTGGCACAGGATGAAACTCGACGCCGCTGTACATACCTTCGGTGTTCTCTCTGAAAACAACAAGATCGATATCATCCCGAAAATTCAGCGGATTCCCCGCAAAAGCTTTGCACGGGCGCAAATTTGTTCGCAACTGCAATTCCTGACGAAGGCGAACAATAGGACTATAATAGTCCAAGTTTTTATTTTGTAGTTCCGGAATCAATTCCTGCTGCGCTTCTTCTTTCGGTTTCGAAGTGATAGCACCGAACAAAGCGCAGTCGGTTTTGTCGAACAACTCGATCGTTCGTGCCGGCAGCGGATCGCCTTCTTTGCACCAAAAATCCCAACCTATGTCGCCGTGCAAATATTCCGCATCCAGTTCCAACTTGCTCAGAACAATTCGTGCTGCTTCCATAACATCATTGCCGATGCCGTCGCCAGGCAGCCAGGCAATCTTGTGTTTCGTCATTGTTCTCACCCTTCTTATTTTTAGATTGAATACAATTTAAACATCAACATTTAAAAAAATCCTCACCAAAAGGCCAATACCAAAACTCAAGCCGGCAACGCCAAAACTCAAACCGGCCATCTCAAAAAACCGTTTTCTAAAGTTTGTCCCCTGGACAACCGCAAGATAGTAGTTGAAAAAAGCGATAATGAACACAGCCGCGGCCAATGTAAAGCCAATACATAGATAGTAATTATCCACTATTAAAAAAGGCAAAACAAGAATAGCAACCGTAAAAATATAGGCAATACCTGTATAGATAGAAGCCTTAAAAGGATTATCGCGTCCTTCCGACTTTATGGAAAGATATTCCGAAGCCCCCATGGAAAGAGAGGCCGCGATTCCGGTAATCAGACCTGTCAGAGCGATGAGCCTGGTGTTCTGCAGAGCCAGGGTCAGCCCGGCCAGAACGCCGGTCAATTCCACCAATGCGTCATTCAATCCCAGGACAATGGAACCGGTATAGCGCAGATGTTCTTCATCCAGCATAGCGAGCAGCGCATCTTCGTGCTCGTTCTCATCATGGAGAATCGACTTTATTTCCGGGATTGTTTTCAACAAGCGATCATATTCCTGTTGGGCCTCTTCCTCCCCACGCTCCATAAGTTTAACGCCGAATGTAAATCCGAAAATTCGGCTCACCCAATAATACAAGGCTATTTTAATTCTGCTGGGTTTTACTTCCCGGTGCGTATAGCTTTTCCATTCGGAGTAATGACGTATTTCATCCCTGGCGATCTTTAATAAAATTTTGCTGTTTTCCGGTGATTTAATTTTCTTCGCCAATTGCTTGTAAATGTGGTATTCCGTTATTTCATTTTTTTGATAGACCAGCAATTGGGCCAGTATCTTACTATCCATATTAGAATTGCGCAATTAGAGATAGTCTTTGCGATGCTCCCAGATTAGAACTAAAGGGAACATAAGCATAATCAAATTGAAAACGATTTAATGCAAGGCCGAAACCGGCGCTCAGGCCTTTTTCTTCATATCCTGTTTGATAGCCGATTCTTAAGCGAAGCAAAGAAAAAGGGCTAAATTCGCTGCCGATGTTAAAATGAGATTGCTCTTTAAAAATCTGAACAAAATCAGCAGCAAAAAGCCAGGTGCCGTTCAATACTTTAAACGGCAATAAATATGCGGCACCAAGGCGGACTGTTGTCGGCAAAGCGATTTTTTCTTCAGCCAGCGACGTTGTTGAACCCAGGTTTTGCAATGCCGCGCCAAGAAAAAGTCCGGGAGTCATTAACTGATATCTCGCGCCGAAATCGACGGCAAAGCCTCTTGCAGATTCAATATATATTTTTTCGTCGATAAATTTCGCGTTCAAACCAACGGAAAGATTTGGACCAATCATCCTGGAATAATTGAGAAGAATTGAAAAATCATGAGCAGAAATATCGCCGAGAGGTTGGTCCGTTGCAAAAGTACGCCGTTCGATACCGCTGATGCTGTTCAGCATGAGTCCAATCCCAAAAGAGCCGTGAAAAGCAGGAAGGGAAATATTTGCAACTTCATTGGTAATGCCCTGAATCCACTCGTTGTGAGTAAAGTGCGCCCGGCGTGAGTTCAACCACGCAGATCCGGCAGGATTCCAGAAAAGGCTTGTTGCATCATCGGCCGTGGCTGTGTATGCTTCGCCCATTGCCGTGGCCCTGGCGCCCACACCGATTTTCAAAAAGGCAAGTCCCGTATTCCCGGCGGCAAAAGAGGATGAAAAAGAAAATAAAAGCAAAAATAACATTTTATGTTTCATAAAACTCGTTTCCATTTTTACCTTTACTAAAGCTTTCAAAAACTCTGCATCCGGCGTTTTTCGTTCAAATTCTTCGCGAGATTAAATATTGGAAAAATACAATAAGCTTTAGTAAAGGTATATGTTAGGTGTTTGCTGTTACAAATTAAACGTCCACGAAAAAATATGATCCGCACCGGGGCCTTTATTGGAGGCAATAAATGCATAATTAATACTCGCATCTCTTCCAAACAGACGAACAAAAAATCCCAGTCCAAAGGTTGGTGAACCGGCATCGTAGCCAAGCCGCAGAGCACCGATTTGTTTGTGGGAAATTTCCGCACCAAAATGGTAACGAGGATTTTGCTCTTTGCTGTTTTCAACCTCGGCAGAAAGCAAAAGCCATTGCTGCGGAATACGCCAGGCAATGGCTCCGCGCAGCGCTTTTGGAAATCTATAGGTCGTGCTTGTGCCGCGTTCCCACAGTTTATCCGTGTTCCAGGTATACTTTGACATATTATCGCGAAGCACAACGCCAAACATCAAATTCTTCACAGGCGTCAGAAAAGCGCCCAAATCAATACCAAAACCTGTCGATGTGATCGCCGCATCCTTTTGTCCAATGCCCGGGAATCGATTATAAAGCACTTTCCCGCCCAATCCAATGGAAAAAATGGACACCGGGCTAATGGCAAAAG
>JAADGR010000110.1:3524-6232 GCA_013152225.1 Calditrichota bacterium | reverse complement strand
CAGATATTCAGATTGCTTCGCTTCGCTCGCAATGACATTTTTGGACTTTTTACGAATTACTCTGCAATGAGAAGGAGTTGATTTAAAATGGAAAATATCGGTTTTATTGGTTTGGGGATCATGGGAAAGCCCATGTGCTTGAATTTGCTCAAAGCGGGATTTAAAGTAACGACCTATAATCGCACAAAATCAAAACTGGAAGAGGTTGTCGGTGCCGGGGCGAAACCGGCAGATTCACCGCGGCAAGTGGCCGAACAATCGGATATTATCATCACTATCGTTTCTGATTCTCCGGATGTGGAACAGATTGTTCTGGGAAAGGACGGCGTTATCCACGGTGCAAAAGCGGGCAGCGTGGTTATCGACATGAGTACTATCTCACCTTCCGTGACGCAAAACATAGCTGCCAGACTCGCAGAAAAAAACGTTGAAATGCTCGATGCACCGGTGAGCGGCGGCGATACCGGCGCCATTGCCGGAACATTGGCTATCATGGTTGGCGGGAAAAAGAATGTTTTCGAGCGATGTCTGCCGGTCTTTGAAGCCATGGGCAAGACGATCACCCATGTGGGTTCAAATGGCCGGGGACAGACCGTCAAACTGTGCAACCAAATTCTGGGTTCCGTAACAAATATGGCCGTGTGTGAAGCGATTCTCTTTGCGCAAAAATCAGGCGTCGATCCTGATATTATGATCGAGGCGACAAAAAACGGTGCTGCCGGTTCATGGCAATTAGCTAATTTGGGGCCGAAAATGGCAGCACATGATTTCGCTCCCGGCTTTATGATCGATTTGCAACAGAAAGACCTGCGTCTTGCCCTTGAGGCCGCACGGGAGATGCACCTTCCCACGCCCGCGCTCGGCCTGGTGCACCAGCTTTTTGTTGGCTGTCAGGCAAATGGTGAGGGGCGGGAAGGGACACAAGCGCTGGTCAAATCATTGCAACGATTGGCGGGAATAAATGAATAATCTGCCGGTTCAAGTTTTGTAAACCGCAAACCCCTGGTTTTTTATTCAGCTATTTCGCAACCATGCAGGTATTTTTATCAAAGAAGTATGAGACCCCGATGCCTCGCAGAGGCTCCGGGTGTCAAAGAGGTTGTAACTTTGAGGTGTGTTGTGAGGTTGAAGAACAGTTTTAAAATCATTATCATTAGTTCCGTTTTTTTATTCTTTTCAGTGCAAATGGGATTTGGCATTGCCCCCCACCGCTCTATCGGTAACCTTTCCTCAGCCAACGGTTTTAGTTTCATTTCTTTCAATCTGAAAACGGGAACAGTGGATCGTTTTCAACCGCATGTTCCCGATGTGTGGGACGTCGGTAGAATTACACCCAATCTCATTAAAAAAATAGATTGCAAACTGAACATACAAGGCAAGAAGATTGACCTTTCCCGTTTGCCCATTTCACACGCCGGTTATCTGAACGGCACAGGAATTATTCGTGTTGAATACGATACAAAAAGGCTGAAACTGGTTTCATACATCTGGGCGCCCATGATCCTTGAGCAAAAGGCTGTGATCATGGTTATTCATGTTCCTGATGCGCGGCCGTTTCATCTCAACCCGGAAGATGTGCAGCCGTATGTTGAAACAAAGAATTCCGACATGGTGTTTGTACGCAACCAGGAATTTGAAAAGAAGGGGTTTTGGGTTGGCGGAATTGTTCTTTTTTCGCAGGGTTATAAAGCCGGAACCGTTGCCAAAATTAAAAAGAGTCTGCAAGTAGCGCGGCCGAATCTTTTGCTCGATGCCGAGCAGCGTTGGTGGATGCACTGGCACAGGCTGTCTTCGGTACCGTCGGAAATTATTCGTGAAAAATACGAGGTGCTGCGTCAATCCGCTGCATTTATAAAAATGGCGCAATGCCGGGAGCCGGGACCAAGTAACGGCCAAATCGTCAATTCTTTGTCCCGAAATAGCAGCAAGATTGCAACGCCGCGCGAAATGTCTTATGCTATCATTGCGCTCTCGCGGATGGGGTATTTTACCACGGCAAAAAGTGCACTCAATTTCTTGCTGCGTGCCGGCGCGGGACAATTTGAAAAATTGCATTACAAGGAAAAAGAATGGGGGATGGGGCAGCCCTACCTGATTTCTCTTTCCTACTATGCCGGACTGGGTTATGAAAGAGCCAGGTTCGTCGGTGGTAATCCCATTCTGCATTATGACGGTCAGGGCCTTTTCCTTTGGGCTTTGATGGAATATTTCAAACACAGCACAGATATCGACTATCTCGCCCGACATTGGCAAATGATCAAACAGTTAGTCATCGATCCTCTTGTTCATTCCATTGATGAAACCGGGCTGATACGAAAAGATTCCGGCTGGTGGAATGTATCACCGCCGGGAGAGCATTTTACTTTTACATCTCTCTGCGCATTCCAGGGATTGAACAGTGCGGCAATGCTGGCACACACATTGGGTTATAATGAACTGGCTGCGATTTATACAAAAAAAGCTGCCGATCTGCGTGCCAATATTCTGACGAAACTGACAGTAGGGAAATCGCTGACAATGGCGCGGAGTCTGGAGACAAAAAAATATCCCGCATTTCTGGATGCCTCCACAGTAGAGGCGCTGAATTGGGGTGTTGTTGATCCTTTCTGGAAGACGGCCCGGTCAATCAGCAAAGGGCTGGATGTATTTCTTCGCGTCGGTGACGAGGATCGCGGTTTTGCGTTGGGTTATGGTGCCGACAAAAAACG
>JAADGR010000110.1:0-3476 GCA_013152225.1 Calditrichota bacterium | reverse complement strand
ACTTGGGGGAAAAAGACCGCGCCAACAAGTTGTTGGATTGGGTGATCGCCCAGGCGTCGCTAAATTCGGAAATGATCCCGGAATATTTGAGCAGCAGGTCCGCTGATTATCGCGGAGCTTACCCCATGACAGGCTTGGGGGCCGGGGCGTATATTATGGCTGTTTTGAGAAAATAATTGCTGTTAATAATTCGGCTTGTCTGGAATGTTTGTGCCTGTTTTGGTGAGCATGGCCGAATAATTACTTTCCCCTACGTCCGGTTCATTTTAAATTTCTAATGACAATATTATACACATCCTCCGGCCTGATGTCTTTCATGCATTTAAAATGTTTTTTGGGACATTTATTCGAGCCGATGTGCGTGCACGGTCTGCACGTCAAAGTATTATTTTCGATGACCGTTGAAATTCTTTCATCGGGGAAAAATCCGAGTTCTTTAGTGGTCGGGCCGAAAATAGCGACTGTCTTTATTTTCAACGCGTTTGCCAGGTGCATGAGTCCGGTGTCATTTGTGATGATCAGTTGGCAGGCAGCCAGGGTGCACGCCGTTTGCATGAGGTCGAGTTTACCCGCCAAGTCTGTTACCTGCCCGTTACATTCCCTGGCGATCTGTTGGGTGATCGTCGCATCGTCTTTACCGCCGAGAAGCAACACTTTTGCATTTTGTTCTGCTATGAGCTTTTTGACAACGGTTGCAAAATAATTCCCGGGCCAGCGCTTGTTTGCGAAACCGGCTCCCGGTGCAAGGGCAATGGTTGGGTTTTTCGGATGGAATCCCTGATCGGCGAGTATTTCCATTGTCGATTCGCACACCGATTTATCGGGAAAAAATTCAAGGCCTTGCTCATCATCTTGAATACCAAGCTCTTTCACGCTGTCAATGTATCGCCTGTAAACGGGGATGATGTTTTTATAAAAATTCCAGCCAAACCTGACCAGCAAAAAACGCTTTATTCGATATTTTTTAAAAGAATGAATTCGCGCCTTTTGAAAAACTCGCCAGTAATAACTGCGAAAGTTTTTGTGAATATCAATGATAACATCAAAATGCTGTTTCTTAATTTCACGTCTGATACGGCCAAGTTCTTTTAGTCCCTTGGTCGAATCAAAGACAATGACATTGTTGATGTTGGGGTTGGTTCGGACGAGATCGGTGAACTGTTTTTTAATGACAATTGCTGTTTCAGCGAGGGGAAATTGACGACGCAGCAAACGAAACAGCGGCGTCGTTAGCAGAATATCACCTATGGAACTTGCACGTATGATGAGTATTTTTTGTGGATTGCTTGGCATGGAGTGCTTTTATTTAACCGACGACTTTACGGAACCATTCAATCGTTCTCGTCAGTCCTTCTTCCACATCGACCTTGGGTTCCCAATCAAAAAGCTTTTTCGCCAGGGAGATATTGGGCTGGCGTACTTTGGGATCATCCACCGGCAACGGTTTTTGTATGAGTGAGCTTTTACTTGCCGAGATTTTAATGATCATTTCGGCCATTTCCTTAATCGTCATTTCGTGGGGATTACCGATATTGACGGGCTCGTGGTAATCAGACATCATCAGACGATAAATCCCTTCGAGTAAATCGTCAACATAGCAAAAGCTGCGTGTCTGCGAGCCATCGCCAAAAATAGAGAGAGGTTCGCCTTTTAATGCCTGCGGGACAAAAGTGGGGATCGCCCGTCCGTCTTTGGGGCGCATATGCGGACCATAAGTATTAAAAATTCGCACGATTTTCGTGTTAACACTGTTGTAACGATGATACGCCATGGTCAAAGCTTCGGCAAATCGTTTGGCCTCGTCGTAAACGCCGCGCGGCCCCACAGGATTGACGTTGCCCCAATAACTCTCTTCCTGGGGATGCACAAGCGGATCGCCGTAAACCTCAGAAGTTGATGCCAGCAAAAAGCCTGCATGTTTTTCCTGCGCAAGGCCAAGCGCTTTATGGGTACCCATTGAACCAACCTTGAGGGTGTGGATCGGCAGTTGGAGATAGTCCAGCGGACTGGCCGGAGAAGCAAAATGCCAGACAAAATCAATTTTCCCTGCGAGGTAAATATATTCCGTTACATCATGTTTTATAAATTTGAAATCTCTTTCCTGAAGATGCTCTATGTTTGAGATTGTCCCTGTTAGTAAATTGTCCATTGCAATGACTTGGTGGCCTTTGTTCAAAAGGTATTCGCATAGATGGGAACCTAAAAACCCCGCACCGCCCGTTACCAAAGATCTTGGTTGCATTTATTCCTCCGTTGTCTTTCAAAGTTTGTTGCTGTTAATATTTTAATAAGTATAACGATATTTGCCAGTTTTGCATAATTTTAAATTGGGCATGGGAAAAATACGAGTATGTCATGAATGCGAAAGGAGAAAAAGTCAAGATTGCAAAAGATGCGAGTCACCTTATTTTTCACGATGAATTGCAAAGATAACGAGTTCTTTTAAATAGGGTGTCAATTCTGAATTTGAATATTCTTCGAGGATTTTGATCGCCTTTTGTCCATAATTGTTTGCTGTGTCCATTGAATAATCGATACCACCATTTTCCCGGACAAATTCGACGACATCCGCAATTTCTTCTTCCCCTTGTATATCTTTATCCAGTTTGTCAAGTATGGCGTTGCGGTTTTCCCGGGACGAGTGAGAAAGGGCGAAAATTAAAGGCAAGGTGACTTTCTTTTCACGAATGTCGTTTCCGGTTGGTTTTCCCAGTTCTTCCTCTATGCCGATATAATCCAAAAGATCATCCTTGATTTGAAAGGCTATCCCGAGGTTCTCGCCAAATTCTTTCATTTTTTCACGTGATTCTCCATTTGCTCCTGTCGTCAAAGCTCCCAGCTCGCACGCTGCGCTGAACAGGGCTGCGGTTTTGCGTGATACGAGATCAAAATAAACGGATTCATCCATTGCAAAGTCCTGATCGTGTGCGATTTGCAGCAATTCACCTTCAGTTATTAGCTTGGCGGCTTCGGAAAGAATAGCCATGGCTTCGATGTCTCTCAGGTCAAGCATGCCGGTCAGAGTTTTTGAAAAAAGGAAATCACCCACAAGAATGGATATTTTGTTATTCCACACATTATTGACGGTGGGCGATCCACGTCTTTGGGAAGATTCGTCAACGACATCATCATGGATAAGCGTTGCAGTGTGAAGCATTTCGATGACAATGCTGGCACTCAGAGTTTTTGCGGTTATTTCGCCGTGCAGCTTTGCAGCCATAAAAACCAGCATGGGGCGAAGCCGCTTACCTCTTTTGGTGGAAATGTATTGAACGATCTGCTCTACGAGGGGGACATTTGAATGCAGAAAATTGACAAAAGTGTTTTCAAATTCATCCAACTCTTCTTTTACGGGAGAAATAATTTCGTTTATGTTCACAAATGATCCTTTTAGGACGCTTCAATAGTCAAACCTAGTGTAAATTTTGATGTTCAATTTAGCAATTATAATTTTCTTTGTCAATATTTAAGTATTT
>JAADGR010000124.1 GCA_013152225.1 Calditrichota bacterium | reverse complement strand
ACGATTGATTCTTTTAAAATTGCCATTGGAATTGCGAAGGTAATGTTTGCCGGACTTTTTGGTTATTTATCGGCACTTATTTTCATTATTCCCGGAATGAATATGGTGGAGGATTAAGAAATGAAATCCCAAAAAGACCTAACACCAAAACAAGCCCTTATAGTTGTTTTCGTCGTTGCGGTTATGTTGATGCTCTTTAACGCCGATTATTTGATGGCAGGGATTATTGGCGTTGCTGGTATTGCAGCGGTTTGGTTTGTGGGTAAGTTGGAAAAGAAGCAAGATCAAAAATAGGAATTGACAATGAAAATTTGTTTCCACCGTTATGAAGATGTCAAATTCCAAATGACAAAAGGTGTATTGTTTCATTATGTTCCAGGGTATAGATTGGTTCAAAAATGCAAAAAATGCGGGAAAATCAAATACGTAAATTTAAATTTGGCAATGCCAGACAAATATTTGTACCGCGAATCAATATGGATTGATGAATAAAATTTAGAGAACGTTACCCATGCAAAACAAAAAATTAAACTGTCCATATCTAAAATTAATTCGCCAAGCGGAGAAAATTTTTGACGATACAATGATTAGTATTAAACTATATAGTGATGGCAGTGGAATGCTATACGATATTAATGATGTCTTTATCTTCGACTTCTGGTGTTTAGAAGATTTCGAAGAGAAATTGAAACAACGTAAAAAAGAAAAGCAAAAATGAGCTCCGCTGAAATCCTCGATAAACTCGGCATTGAATACAGCGAAAGCCGTGGTGAACTCTGGGCTTTGTGCCCACTGCACGAAGAAGACACGCCGAGCTTCCACATGAATGCAGAGACCGGGCTCTGGTATTGCCACGGCTGCGGCCAGGGCGGTAATGCTTTTCAACTCGTCAAAAATGTTCTTGGTGTCGGTAACGCCGAGGCGAGGAGATGGTTCGGTAATGATCTGCCAACTCACTGGATACCGTCTGCCAAACAGCAACTGCGCAGACTTGAGTTGCAGTATATCCGCCTGCTATACGAAGCCGCGGCAAACAAGATTTTCAGCAGAATAAATTTAAATGACACCGCACCGGATGCCGATGAATATACACGACGATTAATTGCCGATGAAAGATTTGGGTTGTTGCGGGAGTGGTTTATTCGGCAACTCTGGCGGGTAAAGCATACGAATAAACCGTATTCAGAAGCAATTTAACACGGAGACCCCACAGTCATGCAACGACGTAACCGCAAAAAAGAGAATGTGATTGGCCAGCGCTACGGCTACCTCACAATAATCGAAGATGCTGAGCCATATATTACCAGAAAAGACCGGGTCAAGCGCCAGGTGTGGGTAAGATGTGATTGCGGAAACGAGAAAATCGCAAGATTGGACTTGCTGCGCTCCGGGCAGACGAAATCCTGTGGTTGCATTGGTACAAGACCAGACCCCAATAATCCGCCCCGGCGTCGCCAGGTAAAAGCGGAGTGGCAGCGCGGGTTCCGGCAGAAAAACAACTCGCTCTGTACCGAGTTGATGATGCAAAAGCAAAAGAAAAAGAAACGCAGCGGCTATGTGTTGCGGCGCATTAACGGCGAGGACGTCTGGGTACCCGCTGATGAAGTCATTGCCGAGGCCCGGCGCAAAGAAGAGATGACCATCGGGCGGGTTATGCCAATGCCTGCAATTGTAGGGCAGCCGACGAAGAAAAAATGAAGGAGAAAATAATGCGCAAGATCAAATTCCGTGGTAAACGCAAAGATGATGGCAAATGGATTTATGGAGACTTAATCCATTATGATGCTAATGAATATTATATTTTAGAACAATATCAACGTGATTGGGATATTCTGGAAGTCGGCTTAAAAGTTACCCCAAAAACCGTTGGGCAGTTTATTGGCTTGTATGATAAGAACGGAAAAGAAATTTATGAGGGGGATATCTTGCAATTTAAAACTCAATCTGGATGGAAGGTTGAACCAGTTAAAATAGAAGATGGTCTTTTATATCCTATATTTGATCCTCAATATGTTGATGATGAAAAAGGAGATTGGATAGAAAGTGATTTTGAAGTCATCGGCAACATCCACGATAATCCCGAACTGCTCAAAAAATAACTTGCATTAAACAGTATTTATTATTAAATTAAAACAACGATAAAGATTGAGACTTTATGAAAGTAGAAACTAAAAACCAATATCTCATATTCAAAAACGCCTACGAGCAAAAAGAAATTCTGAAAAGTCTTGGTGCTCGATGGAACAAAAAAGAAAAAGTGTGGAAACTTTTCCACTCCCTCGATGCTGACGAACAGCTCCGCCGCTTTTTCCCCAAGGAAATGGCGGAAATTGAGCCACCCCGCCTGAACGGCCACACCGCGGAGCTGCAATCGGATTTCGTTATTCCTTATCTTTACCGCCACCAAAAGCAAAGTGTGATGCTGGCCCGTGGCACGCCGTATTTCGCTGACCTCTCTGATCCTGGTACTGGCAAGACCCTGGTCCAAATCGAGTTAATGCTGGAGCGAGGGGCCTGGCCTGTCCTCGTCATTTGTCCGAAATCAATTATGGAATCGGTGTGGCAGCGCCAGATCAAAGAATGCGGCCTTTACCCGGTGGTTTTAAACAACGGCTCAAGCAGTGTCAAAGCCATATTAAATGAATATCTGAGCAAGAAAAACTGGAGTTACCGGGTATTTATTATAAACTACGAGATGACGTGGATTGTATTGGATGAACTTCTGGCAGTGCCGTGGCAGTTCATTGTCCTTGATGAATCAACCCGTATAAAATCTCCGCGCGCACGACGCAGCAAAGCCGCGATAAAACTGCGCGACATCCCCAAATACCGCTCGATTATGACCGGCACCCCGGCACCAAACTCCCTTTTAGATATCTTCAATCAATTCCGTTTTCTTGATCCGCGTCTGTTCGGCGAGTCCTGGTATTTGTTCCGCGAACGTTACATGGAACAGAAGCCCTGGGACAAATTCAACTGGTACCCCAAAAAAGATGCGATGGAGCGGATCCGAAAACGAATTGCTTTAATAGCAGTGCAGCACAAAAAACGCGAGTGCGTTGATCTGCCGGAACTCGTGGAGGAAATCCGCGAAATCGAGATGACGCCGAACCAGCGCCGCGCCTACCAGCAAATGAAACAGCAGTTAATTGTTGAACTCGAAAATGAAACCGTGACCGCGCCTTTTGTAACGACGAAGTTAATGAAACTGCGGCAGATTGCCTCTGGATTCGTTTATCACGACGAAAAAACTTTCCGCATTGAAGGAAACAAACTGAAAGAACTCTTTGAATTGATCGAAGATATTGGCGAGAGAAAGATCATTGTTTTCACTCATTTCCAGGAGTCCAGTCATTATATTCACACGAAACTGCTGGAGAAAAATTTTAAGGCAGTGCTGTTTACCGGCAAAAAAGAGGAAATCGAAAGGTTTGAAAATAATGCCCAGATATTCATTTCTAATGCGGCACGCGCTGGTT
>JAADGR010000175.1 GCA_013152225.1 Calditrichota bacterium | reverse complement strand
CTCTCCAATTTGAAATTCTCAATATCATCCGAGGAAACCGTCTTTATTGAAGAGGTCATGTCTTTTTTAATCGTTTCCTTGCGCGCCGTTATGGTAACGGCTTCCCCCTGGATAACGGTTTCTTTCAATGAGACATCCAGCGGTGTGGTACGATTGATGGAAACCCTGACCTGTTCAATAATTTTCGCCTCATATCCCATCATTCGAACCTTGACGGTATATTTCCCCGGCCGGACATTCAGGATGACAAATTCACCATTTTGATTCGCAGATGCACCGCGAGGAGGAGAAAGTTCGATTGCTCTTCCAGCACCCCATAAATGCGTCAAAACAACTTCAGCCGCGGGTAAGGGCTCCCCTGTTTTGGCATCTGTTATTTTTCCCATTATTTTCCCCGTTGCCCCGGCAAAAACAAATTGAGGGATTATTAGTAAAAGTAAAACAGTCAAAAGGACAGGAAGCTGCAGGTTGGGTTTTTTCGAAGCAGACATATCACGATCTCCATAATGGTTCTAAAAATCCGTCTCCATTGAACAATCGTTTGCTAAAAAATATAGAAAAGCAAAACTGAAATATCAAGCTAAAAAAAGTGATTTGATTCTGCTGATTAGAGGATTATTCGTGTGTGAAGAAAAGGCTTTTGCACCCATGAGTAATTCGTAAAAAGTCGAAAAACATGTCATTGCAAGGAGCGAAGCGAGAATTTACCCCGAATTATCGGGGAAGCGATCTCTAATAAACTGCACTTTAGCCGACATCCAGATTGCTTCGCTTCGCTCGCAATGACATTTTGTGACTTTACGAGCAGCACATCCATCAAGAGCATTCTTTAATGCTAACCATTATGCACCGGCAGACAGCCTCTGATAAATTGCCAATAAAAAGTCGCGGTTGTCGGCGGACAAGTATTTCATTATTCCGCCCATACGATTAAACGTTTTGAGATAACGCAAATAATACGCGGGATCGGTTTCCGGCGGTTCGCCGTTTTTCTGCCAGTCCCAGGTGCTCTTGGCCAGATCAACAATGAGCATGTAATGGTTGTCGATGTGGCTGCCCTGCTGAATGTGCAGATTTTGCGACATGGAAAGGGATTTTTCAAAAATCATCGGCGACATGACCGCCGAGCCGACGGACATGTACACGCCGCCGTCCAGTTGGTTGACGGCATTGGCATAGGTGAGAAAATCGCGCAGCGCGGCACGTCCCAGGGCTGCACCATGATTCATCGGGTGCGTGTAAATAATGTCGTGACCGATCATCGGGTGCCCGGTGAAGGGAATGCCCAGTTTATACGCCGCAGCCTGAACACAATATTTTTTATAGGGAAAAGGAATGCTCAACCAGCCCGGTTGGAGATCGAATTCTTTAATTCTTTGCAATAAATCCAATGCTGCTGCGGCACGTTCCACTCCTTCGCTCTCGTAAGATAAAACGATTTTATTAATTTCTTCGCGCGAGGGAATTTGTACGCCCTCATTTTCAATCATGCTGCCGACAGCCTCGCCGTAGCCTTGGCCCTCAAAAACGCCGACGACAAGTGCAAGGTTGATATATTTCCCCGTTTCTTCCCAAATGCCGAATTCGCCGCGGTCGACATTGGCGCGCACGTCTTCGCTGCTTTCTCCCTGAAAGGCAAACTCCCAGTCATGAATGATGCCCGCACCGTTGGTTGCCAAGTGCGTCAGCCAGCCGTCTTCCATTAGTTTTATCAACGTGGGCGCCATGCCGTTTTTTATCGTGTGCGCGCCCATCGTCAACATGACAGGTTTCTTTTTTTCGTGCGCCGCGCGGATACGTTCCACAGTTTCGGTAACTATATTTATAAAATGTTCCGATGTATTCGCAGGCTTTTGGCTAACGGGAATATGGTCTCTTTCAATATGTACTTTGTTCTTGCGCATGGAAAGGGGTTTGATTTTGAGTTTTGTTCGATCGAATTGAGGGTAGGGCATTGATTCTTCCTTTTTATTGTTTTTTGTATGTATCTACTTCATGAATCATCATTTTTAATTGGGGAACGGAGTATTCAGCGTTTGAAGGAACACTTAAACGGTGGTCCGCAAATATCATAAAATGGTGACGGGTTCCTGAGTACGGCCCATCGAAACCGAGTTTCCGTTAATTTGTCATACTCGGCATGGGACAATGCGCTATCAATATATCCTGTAAGAATAGACTTGAACCTTTTATCACTCCTTCGATTTATGACCTCTTGGCATAACCCCAAAACCACATAGAATGAACTTCAATAACGAGCAAAACTTGCTCAACTTTAACAAAGCTGAAAAAAAGTACTGGCGGTTTTGGTCAGGTGGAAAGGATGGCTAGCCGGAAACAACCGATTTTAATTTTTTAACCAAAAAATTATTCAGGCTTTCACCCTCATTCAATGCTTTAAGAACAAGAGCTTGGTGTAATTCTGGTCCAGTACGTAATACAAATTTACCAGAATATTTTTTATGAGTAGAATGTGGTAACGGACGTTTGTCATTTTTATAAATATCGATCCACTCATCAAGAATTTTAGAAAGTTCTTGATAGACTTTCAGTTCATCATCACCATGACAACATTTGCCAATCCACCCGGGAACGGATCCAACATAGCAGTTATCTTCTGAAGACCATTCCACTATTTTTAAATATTTGTCTTTATCTTTCATTTTGTTACTTCCTGCAGTCTTTGTTTCACTAATTTTTCTTGATAAGGCTTCGCATCATCTCCAAGTTTTCCAGAAATAGTTAAAACCACACCTGATGGATGTAAATAGTTCCTATGGCTTCCTTTGCCGCCGCGGTTAACAAAACCAGCTTTTTCTAAATCTTTGATTAGTTCTCGTATTTTTCTTGGCATATTTAATAATACTAAAGTAGTACTAAAGAATCAATAGAAAAGTTCCTATTGTGAAACAACCTGCGGGCTAGCGACAGTGCTGTGCTGCCCGCCGATGCATTTCCACCAAAATATAAAAAAGGCATCAATACTTGATTAAAACACAGTGTTCAGAAATTCACCGCACTGAGGCGCGTCAGTACGAGTCTTTGTTTTAGGCAATCATTTCATTTATTTTATTGACTTCTTTTTCCGGATTTTCAACCTCGATCACAAAATATTATTTCTATCATTTTATTTTTCTCGCATGTTGCCTAAACATCAGTTTATATCGCAGCATTTAATGCCATAATCTCTTCCGGCGACGCCGTTCCCGTTTGCCTCAACTTTTTCACCGTTACGGCAGCGGCCATATTGGCAATCTGCATCGCATCTAAAATATCCGCACTGCTTCCTGCTGCCGAGGAAAAAGCGCTGATACAGGTATCCCCGGCGCCAACACTGTCGATTTCGCCGCTCAACGGAATGCCCGGGACGGTGAGCGTTTTATCTTCATCAATATAAATCATGCCGTGGGCGCCGCGTGTCATCAACAAGGGCGAGCGAATGAGCTGCTGCGCCTGTTTTGCTTTTTCGATGCACACGTCCGTA
>JAADGR010000511.1:4486-6228 GCA_013152225.1 Calditrichota bacterium | reverse complement strand
TATTTTCAGTCTTACGAGCGGGTTAGTTGGGTATGTTGTAAAAAGATAAAATATATCAATTTAATCGCATGGAGTCAAGCTAAAACTCCAGACTTTCGCCGAACTCCAGTACTCGTGAAGATAATCCGATCGCAGAGATTTTTTTCTGAAACTCCAGTGGATCTACTTCAATGACCTCAAAAGTATTATAGTGCATCGGGATTGTTAATTTTGCCTGTAAAAATTCCGCCGCTTTTACAGCATCATCGATTCCCATGGTGAAATTATCTCCAATGGGCAAGAGCGCAATATCAATTTCGTCCATTTCTCCTATGAGCTTCATGTCCAGGAATATTCCGGTATCTCCGGCATGATAAACGGTTTTCCCGTCCAGCGTAACCAGGAAGCCGCATGGATTTCCCATGTAGGCCAGTGCATCGCCACCCAAATCTGCTCCGGAGCCGTGATGCGCGATGGTCAGCTTGACGCGCCCAAAGGGAAAATGAAAGGCCCCGCCAATGTGCATGGGGTGAACTTTGCAGCCCTGACTGGCACAATAAGTCGTCAGTTCAAAGGGCGCCACAACAGTTGCGTTATTGTTCTGCGCAATGGTTATGCCGTCACCAAGGTGATCGCCGTGTCCATGGGTAAGCAAAACATAGTCGACTTTAAGCTCATCCGGATTTGTTGTAATAAGGGGATTGCCTGAAAGAAAGGGGTCGAACACGATTCGTGTAGCGTCATGTTCAAGGAGAAATGCATCATGACCGATATAAGTGAGTTTTGGCATGGTTTGTCCTCCCAAAAATAATTTAATAGCTTTGAATTGATATGAAAATGGTTAGCAATTAAATCGAATTTGTTTCTCAGAATGAAGATGCCAAACGGAAAGACTGGTATGTGATATCTTTACTACAGAACCCATGCGTTTGGCAGCAGTGTTAAATTTGTTGTGGCGTATATCTGCGAATAATTTTTGGCTCATAATGCTTACCTCCAAAATAGTTTTACAAATCCCCCCCAATCGGTCTCATTACAATTTCCTCATTAAGAACATTCGGATTGCTGTAACAAATGGATACAATTCCTTCGGCGACTTGTTCCGGGGTCATCATTTTTGAACGGTCTACATCTGCATCCCCCCAGATGGCTGTGTCCGTTGCACCCGGCAAAAAGGCTGTGACTTTGATACCGTGTTTGCGCATTTCCAGGCGCAGGACATCCGTGAATCCCAGCAGACCGTATTTTGAAGCACAATATCCGCCGCAACTATAGTATGCCTGCTTGCCTGCTACCGAAACAACATTGATGATGTGTCCGGCTTTCTTTTCGATCATGTCGGGCAGCACCGCGTGCGAGCATAAAAAGGCACCTTTGAGATTGACGTCCATCATTGTCTCCCAGTCCTCTTTAGTGGTTTCCGATATTTTTTTGAAAATCCCAATGCCCGCGTTGTTAATGAGAATGTCGATCGGCCCCCATTTTGCTTTAACTTTTTCTACAAGATTCGATATTTGCTCATTTTTTGTTACATCGCAAACGAGAGCAATGGCCTGTCCGCCGGTTGATTCGATTTCCCGGACAACAGTCTTTATTTCTTCGCCGGTACGTGCCGAAACCACAACTTTTGCACCTTCGCGCGCCAGGGTCATTGCCGCAGCTCTGCCAATGCCTCGCCCGCTGCCGGTTATCCACACGATCTTATCCTGCAAGTTTCGCATTTATAAAACCTCTGTCTGCAAAAGACTTAAAAATTCCATCCG
>JAADGR010000511.1:0-4439 GCA_013152225.1 Calditrichota bacterium | reverse complement strand
GTCACAAAACTGTTTTGCTTTTCAACGCCGCGCATCATCATGCACAAATGTTTGCCCTCACAAACTACCGCAACACCGTAAGGCTGCAAAATTTCCTGCAGTACGTTTGCAATTTGTCTGGTCATGCGCTCCTGAACTTGCAGTCGACGTGCAAAGACATCTACGATACGTGGGATTTTGCTCAGCCCGATGATTTTCCCTTTGGGCAGATAGGCAACGTGACATTTTCCATAAAACGGCAGTATATGATGTTCGCACATACTATAAAATTCGATGTTTCTGACAATGACCATTTCTTCACATTCTTCATGAAAGATGGCATTGTTCAATACTTTATCAATATCCGCCTTGTAGCCTTTGGTTAAAAAACGCATTGCTTTCTCTACACGCTCCGGCGTCTTGAGAAGCCCTTCGCGGTCAGGGTCTTCTCCGATAAGTTCCAATTCTTTTTTTACAAGTTCTCGAATTGTATTTGACATTTTTTATTCACCTCTATAGATGGCAATGTTTCTTGGCGTTTCATAAAGCTTTAATTCCACCAGTTCACAGTTGGATAGCTTGTTCTTCAATTGTTCCCAAAAGGCAATAACTATATTTTCCGCTGTTGGTACAATTCCTTTCAGGAAATCAACATCATAGTTCAAATGCTTGTGATCGACGTGCGCAATAATTTCTTTTTCAACAATATCTTTTAACTCCTTCAGATCGATGACCATACCGGTTACCGGATCGGGCTCTCCGCGAACGGTGATCTCAAGCTCATAATTGTGACCATGCCCCGGCGGATTGTTGCACAAGCCATAAATTTCTTTGTTCTTTTGATCATTCAACATATCCGTGTGCAAGCGATGTGCAGCACTGAAATGAAGATGGCGCGTTACGTATACGATGGGCATAGCTTTTTCCCTTTTGATTTTATCTCACGGACGTTCCAGCGCCGCTATCATGAGCGTCGGCGCGCTTGAGCAGATAAGCAAAGATCAGCCCGATAAAACCGAGGCTGGCAAACATGAGCATGCTTGCAGTATATGTATGTGTGACGACCCGCAGTTTTCCATTGAGGTATGGGAAAAGTGCCAGGCCGATGTTCTGGATCATTGTGATCAGCCCGAAAGCGGAACCTACCATTTCTTTGCGCACTATCAATGGCACTGCCGGCCACATGGCCGCGGGCACCAGTACAAACGCTGCGCCTAAGAGCATCATTGGGAATTTTGGCGCTACCATAGTGAATGCCATAATGAGGAAACTGGGGATCATCAACAATGAGCCGAGAGTCATCAACGAGGCCCGCTTGCCGATTTTATCCACGAGCTGTCCCGCAAATGGTGCAAGGAACATGGAGGCTGCAATGATAATGGTGGTTGTACCGCCGGCAGTGGAGAACATGTGAATGATGTTATTGAACACCTGGTATAAAAATCCGCCGCTTGTCGCTGCGGTTAATGGAATATTCCATTTGTCATGAAAAAAGTCGGTAGAAAGAGCGGTGAACGGGAAAATTGCGGAATAAAAGGTGACGCAGAGAATGGCTACATACCAGAAGGAGATCGGGAATTTCTTAATATCGGACAAAACAATTTTGTCTTCAGAACCGGTCTCCTGAAGTTTCAATGCTCGTTCACCATGTCTGTCCATGATAAAATAAATAAAAGCCGCGCCAAGAGATACAAGACATAAAATAACTGCTGCCCATAGCGCCGCACTATAGTTGCCGAAATACTTGGCAATGAGTTCTTCTGTGTTGAAGGAGAACAATGTCCCCAGCCGGCTGATGGTTAACGCAATGCCAAATGAAAGAGCCAACTCCTTTCCTTTGAACCAGCGAGCAAGGATAGCACTCTGTGCAACGACCAACGACTCGGATCCTGCGCCGAAGATGAAACGTCCGATGTATGCGACATGAATGTTGTTGCCGAAGGCAACGATAGCGGTTCCTATCGCAACCAGCAGTGCAAAGATCAGGCTTGCGGCTCGTGTACCGATTCTGTCTATCAGTATGCCGCCCAGAAGAACCGTGAGAATCGCGGCTATGCTGTACATAGTGTACAATTTACCGATGTCACTTTGATCGACATTCCAGGCTTTCATAAGTGTTGGGGCAATAGCGCCGATAGAGTCATAGGCAAAATAGCTCCCATACGTCAGCAGGCTTACGAACAACAGAATTGTAAAACGATAAAGTCTTCGAGAGGGGTGGAATAGTCCCGGTTGCTGATTCATGTGTGCGCTCCTTTTTTCATTAAAATAATAACCGGCTTGAAAACCACAAGAAACAAAAACATTTTCTGTAATCCAAGGAAAATCTTTGTGATATTGCTTTCCGTGCAATTCAGCTTGACATTGAGTAGGAGATTCTCTATACTTTTAAACTTTGAAATATTGCAAATTATTCTATTGTTCGTGTCTTGTAGTGTCACAACGCATAAATGTACAGGTTTGTTGAAAGTATTCAAAGGAAACTTTTTGATTGATCAACTAGGATATCCACTATTTGCTCTCGGCTTGGCTTATCTTGCTGCACTGTTTATTGGCCGGGTTGTTTCAAAATTTCATTTGCCCAAAGTTACCGGCTACCTTATAGTTGGGTTATTGCTTGGCCCTTCATTTGCAAAAATATTCCATTTTCCCGCGCTCATCAACAAAACCACAGTTGATCAGGTTCGGGTCCTTTCGGACATTGCCCTGGCTTTGATCATGTTTACGATAGGAACACAGTTTAAAGCCGAATCGTTTCGCCGATGGGGAAAAAAGGTTGTTCTGATTTCCGCGGCTGAAATTCTTGCAACATTCTTGTTCGTCAGCATTGCGATTTTTCTTTTCAGCGCTTTTGTTGTTCGGAAATCATTTGATCCCTCTTTGAGTGTTTTGGGCAGTGCCCTTTATTTTGCTGTTTTTATCGGCATCATTGCTTTTGCCACAGCGCCTGCTGCAACTCTTCTTGTCATTCGCGAATATGAATCGGATGGACCGGTTACCGAGCTGGTTCTGGCTCTGGTGGGACAAAATAATCTCGCATCTATTTTTGCTTTTAATATTGCGACATTTTTCTTTCTCCAGGCTGAAGGGTCTCTTGCCTCATTTTTCCTCGTCCTGTTGGGGCCGATAGTGATTGGAATTTTTACAGGATTTGTTATCAGCGCCTGGGCACAGCTATTGGAAAAGAATGTAGAAATTCAACTTTTGCTTCTGGGTGGGATTATTGCCAATGTGGGATTGGCCAAACTCTTTCATCTTGATATCTTTCTCATTTGCTTTTTTACCGGCATTGTCGTTGCCAACGCTTCGCCAAAGGTTACCTCGGTGCTGGATGCGTTGCGCAGCATTGACTACCCCCTCTATGTTATTTTCTTTATCATTGCCGGTGCAAGTTTACATATTGAAGAACTCTCACACCTAGGCCTGATTGGTGTGGTGTATATTCTCATGCGTACCGGCGGTAAACTCGTCGGCAGTTGGCTTGGCGCCCGTTTAGCCGGATTCGGGGACGTTGAACAAAAATGGGTGGGTTTGGCGATGCTCGCGCAGGCAGGCGTGGCTATCGGGTTATCACAGACTTTGGCAAACACATGGAACGATGGCGGGCAGATGATTCAAACCATTGTTCTCGGTTCTGTTGTTTTCTTTGAATTAATGGGGCCCATTTCGGTGCGGCATGCTCTGGTTCGTGCCGGCGAAGTGCCGGTTCTGACCTTGCTTGCCAAACGTGCACCGGAAGGCAGTTTTGAAGGTTTGCATCATGTGATCGACCATTTTCGCGCCTCGGTCGGTATTCCCGCACATTATAAAATTGAAAGCGCTGCGGATATTATGATTAAGCACATTATGCGAAAGAATGTTGATACCGTATGCGAGAATGCGACGTTCAATGAAATTCTGAAACTTGTTGCCCATAGTAAATACGATCGCTTTCCCGTTACAAATAAAAGTAACGAGTTTATTGGCGTCATCGACTATAGCGATATCCGCGACGTTCTTTTCGATTCGAGTCTCTCCAAAATCATCGTTGCCCGCGATATTGTCGAGCCTGAACCTTTGACGCTTTTGCCGGAGCAGACTTTGGGTGAGGCACTGGAAATCTTTCAGGCACATAGTGATATCTCTTACTTGCCGGTGCTTGATAGCGAAGATCAGAAGAAATTGGTCGGGATTGTCAGCCAAAATGATGTACTATCCACATTTCGCACTCTTACAAGTAAGAAGAAATAAAATCGAGTATTAATGAAGATTTTACACCCGGAAATATTCAATGCATGAAATGGAAAAAGCAATAATTTTCGCCGCGCGGGCGCATCACAACCAGTTTCGCAAAAGGGGTGATATTCCATACATAACGCACCCCTTTACCGTCGCCCTCATTTTGCAAAAACAAGGTTATTCCCGGGATGTTGTCATCGCCGGTCTTTTGCACGATACTGTTGAAGACACGTCCGTTACGC
>JAADGR010000397.1 GCA_013152225.1 Calditrichota bacterium | reverse complement strand
CCAACGATGCTTTGACGAAATCCAGTTTGCCGTTTATCCAGCCGGGGAGTGTATTGATTTTTATGTTCCTCGGCGGGATTGGTTCCCGGTCGGCAAAAACTTCACTTTCCCGGCCTTTTGTAAGCACAACGAAATTCGAGTCATTGAGAATTCTTGCGAGCTTAACCTGGCCGCGGTAAACCCGGACCCGCGTCAGTGAATCTCTGCTGCGAACATTAAATTTTGTTCCGAGAACTGTGATCAGCGCATTGGCCGTTTGTACGATGAACGGCCTTCCGTCTTTTTGCACCGCAAAAAAAGCCTCGCCGTTTAAAAAAATCTGGCGGACAGAATCCGGAAAAGACCGCAAAAACCGCAGCGTGCTGCCGCTGTTGATTTTGACAACGGAACCGTCCGAAAGAGTGACGGATGCGCGTCGGCCGTTGGGGACGGAGATTTGCTGCCACTCATTTTGGTGAACAAGATTTTTCCATGCATAGATGCTAATGAAAATGAGTAGCACAGCCAAACCGGCAACAAGTGCAGGACGCAGCCTGGTTTGCAAAAATCGTAAAATCGTGAAACGTTTTTTATCCGCCGAAATTGCTAATCTTTCACTGAGCCGGTTCCATTCTGCGGCCTTGTCCGGCAGCGAAACCATTTTCGGCGGCGCTGAATTTTCCCAAACCGCCGTCAGTTCATTGTACAAAGATTTATTGTCGGGAGATTGATCGATCCATCCGGCAATTTGCTCTTTTTCCTGTGGAGTGGTTTCATTGCCCAATTCTTTGGCTAAAAGTTTTATCGTATCAAAATCTTTCATAAAAGAATACCTTTATATACTGGAAAGCGTGAAAGTAGTTTAACTTTGGAAGCTCAGCTTCCGTAAAACGAAGCAAAGCTTCCAGAGTTATTTCGTTCCCAAACCGGAGTTTGGGAACGAGCTAAACTTGCTTGCAAACTGAAGTGTAGATATGAGCTAAATCCAGCATCCTGCATCGAACATCCTGCATGTCTCCTCCATCACAAGCTCCTGCTTGGGACGGAACCAACTTTGGAAGCTCAGCTTCCGCAAACGAAGCAAAGCTTCCCGAGTTAGTCCATTCCCAAACCGGAGTTTGGGAACGAGCTAAACTCATTTGTAAACTGAAGTTTAGATACGAGCTGAATCCAGCATCGAACAACCTGCATTCATCAACCATCAATTATAAACTATCAATCATCAACCGCTTAACTCTTTTCTCAAAACTCGTAGCGCCCGGCTCATCCGCTTCTCAACCGTTTTGATCGAGATTTCACACGCCTGGGCAATTTCTGTATATTTCAAACCGTCAAATCTGCTTAGAACGAAAACCGTTCGCAGTTTTTCCGGCAGTTCTTCTATCGCCGAAAAAATGCGTCGGCGCAGTTCGGGATTTTCGGTCATTTCAAAATTAAAGAATCGTTCCGAATAAAGATGCTGCGTTTTTTGCCGACGAAAGTGATCTATGACCAGGTTATTGGCGATACGAAAAAGATAGGCACGAAGGGATTTGCCGGTCTTTAGGGTGCGTCTGTTTTGCCATAATCCTGCAAACACGTCCTGGACAAAATCTCTGCTGGTTTCCTGCGAGCCGGTACGGATTAAGAGGAAACGGTACAGGGATTCATAATAGCGAAAATAAAGCGCCTTAAAAGCGTCGGCATTTGAATTCCTGATTTCGCCGGCAATGCATTCGTCGGATGAATCCGAAAAATTTTCCATTCGGGAACAGATTCCTGTCGATGATTTCTTCTGAAAGAGGAGGTGATTTTATTTAAATTGTCGGACAACCGTCATATTAAATACGTTTGAGACATTAAAAACCCTACGAAAATATTTGCAGTAATAAAACCCCGATTATTCAAATTGCGAGAGATAAACCATTCCCAACTTTGCCAAACGTTCCTGGTCCAACTCTCTGTCGGTAACCGTGGCCATGTAGCGTTCAAATTCAACGGGCAGGGATTCAATACGGGAACTTTTGAGTGTGGCATCAGCACTTTGAGCAGCGCGGTAAAATTGCTTTTCAAGATGAAATGTATTGGCAAAAATTTCATCCACGGCGCGGCTGTCCAGCTTAATAAAAGTGTGTTCTTCAATACCGGTGAGGATGAGTTGAACAATGGCGTTCGCGGTCTTTGCATCTGCCAGTTGATTTAGCTTATCGTAAATCTGCACGGCCGTTAAATTCTTACAGTCGAGTGGCGGCAGTTTTACCATGGGCCGTGTATTAATTTCGTGATATTGCTTTTGCATATTCTGCAGATCAATCGTCAGGAAACCGCATTGGCTATTATGTTCGTTCAAACTTGTTCTTTCCGTGGAACCGGAATAGCAGACATGATCTTTAATATCCACGCGGCGGTGGTAATGCCCCAGGGCAATGTAATCAAAGTTCACGCCGAACATCCCTTCAATATCCGGCAGCCGTTGCTCGTTAAATTCGCCCATCCCGTAAAAAGTTTTTCCCGACCAGGCGCCGTGGGTGATGAACACATTCTTTTCAGCAGAGGGGTCAATTTCAACCGAATGAAGCGCCTCTTCTAATTCCTCAGTTAAGGAACAATGAGGAATGCAATGAAAATCGATATCCATGATTCTAAAGCGTTCATATTTGCCGGAATAGGCAGCGTAAACATTTTTAAAAAGGGCGATGGATTCAAAAATTGAGCCAGTGGCACGAATCCGCGGCGTTTCGTGATTGCCGGAAATGATTACAAAGGGAATACCGGCATCACTTATTTTTTTGATGCTTTCGAGCGCTACGCGGATGGCGCGATTACTGGGACGCGGCGTATGAAAAAGATCGCCGGCGTGCACAACAACATCGGGCCTGATCTGCAAAATGGATTCGATGACCTGATCCCACGCGTCATAAAAGTCCTTTTCTCTTTGATTCAGCCCGCTCGCCGGGTCAATTTTTGTGTATTCGGAAAAGCCGAGATGGGTATCGGAAAAGTGCAGCAGTTTCATCAGAATATCCCTCGTAGAAATTTCTATCAAATTATAATTTCAATATAAGAAGTTTATAGTGCCAAATCAAGGTTCGCTCTTGCAGAAAACATCACTTTTGATTTTTATTTTCATTGCTTTCGGGACACATTGATGTGGCATGGAATAAACAAACAAAAGACTTGTTCTCCAAAAAGGTAAAAACGACAATAATCACGGCAGTAGATAATCTTTTTATAATCATTAACTAAGCGATGAGCGAAAAGACAACGAAAAATCCAAAAGAAAGGGCACAGTCTTTGCCTTTTCGGGTTGTTGAAAAGAAGGCTGTTATATTATCGGAACAAAAGCGCATGAAACCCGGAAGGCGGAGAAATGAAAAAAAGGCTATTGATCATTGACCAGGACAAATCGACCAAGGGACTATATAACGAAATTTTTTTCAAAAGTGCTATTGAAAGAGTCTTTCTTAAAAATCTGAACGCGGGATTGGAATTACTCAAATCAAAGGCGCCGATAGACGGCGTTATTCTCGATTATGAATTGCTGCTCAAA
>JAADGR010000179.1 GCA_013152225.1 Calditrichota bacterium | reverse complement strand
AAGGCCGATACGAAGTGCAGGTGCTGGACAGCTTTGGTCTGGAAGGAAAGGACAATGAATGCGGCGGCATCTATAAAATAGCAGCCCCAAAAGTAAATGCCTGTCTGCCGCCGCTGCAATGGCAGACGTATGACATTACTTTCCATGCGGCAAAGTTTGATAACGCCGGCAAGAAAATCAAAAATGCCGTGATAACCGTTGAGCACAACGGTATTCTCATTCATGATCAAACTGAAATTCCCGGGTTAACCGGCGGAGCGATTAATAAAAACGAGTCCAAACCAGGCGGCCTGATGCTGCAAGATCATCACAATCCGGTGCAGTACAGAAATATCTGGGTGTTGCCTCTTTAGTTTTAATATTATGTTGTGGGGGAATGAAACCTGAGCAGTTTTAAAAAGGGTGAAGGAAAATCCAGAGTTCACAGTTGAAAGTTCAGTGGTGTCGAGTCGAGGGGTGTTGATTGAAACTGCAATGCTTAAGCGAACTCTGGATTTCCTTCTGGTCGCGGGGTTGTGTATGGTTAATGTTTGCTGTTCTACCCATGCTTTAGCAACTACTGTTCCAGAAAATTTCTCTCCTCAAATTATTCGATGTTTTTAAAAATAGATGCCGGAAACCTTGCATAGAGAAGGAAAGTACAGCCGGTTAGTGTCAATAAATTAATATCTTATATGGGCAGCAAGAATGCTCCTGAAAATAAAAATAGTCCTGATAAAATTCGTATTTTGCAGCTTTGAAAACGCTACTAAAATTTTCTACAATTCATAAAGAACATATTTTTGACTATTGTCCTAAAATCCGATCATTAAATATTTTTTTTAAGATTATCCATCCAAATGGATATTATACTTTTGTATCTTTTCCCGCAGCGTTTTTCTGGCAATTCCCAGCATTCTTGCTGCGGCGCTTTTATTGTTTCCAACTTGTTTCATTACGGATTTGATGTGTTCTTTTTCCACTTGATCGAGGGACAAGTCCGGGACAGGGGTTGGCGCCGTTTTCATTTCTCGTTCCGAAGGTATAAGATCAAGCGAGATTTTGTGTCCTTTTTCCATTATGACAGCGCGTTCGATAATGTTTTGCAGTTCACGCACGTTTCCCGGGAATTCATAGCGCAACATCCACTCGTAAACATCGCTTTCTATACCTTGCAGGTTTTTGCCATAGTATTCATTGAAATGTTGAAAAAGATGATCAGCTATCAGAATAATGTCCTCCCCGCGTTCCCGCAGCGGCGGCAATTCAATTTGGACAACATTGATGCGGTAATACAAATCTTCACGAAAAGCGCCGGTCGTTATTTTTTCTAAAAGATTTTTATTTGTGGCCGCTAAAAGTCTTGCATTGGAGAAAAGTGTTTTATTTCCGCCGACGCGCTGAAACGTGCCGTCCTGCAGCACCCGCAACAGTTTTGCCTGGGTCGTCAGGCTCATGTCGCCGATCTCATCGAGAAAAATTGTGGATTCATGTGCGAATTCAAACTTGCCCTTCTTTTGCGAAAAGGCGCCGGTAAAGGCCCCTTTTTCGTGGCCGAACAATTCGCTCTCCACAAGATGCTCCGACAGGGCAGCGCAATTCATGGCCACTAGCGGTTTTGCTGAACGTCGGCTTTTTTGGTGAATAGCGCGGGCAACCAATTCTTTTCCCGTGCCGCTTTCCCCGGAGATAAGAACGGCAACGTCTTCCAGCGCTACACGGTCGATGAGTTCTTTTACCCGCATCATGGCCGGGCAATTGCCTGAAAGATCCGGTGCGTCTTGCCTGCCGCGGGTTTTTAGGCGGGGATGAAAAATAAAATTTTTTTGCTTTGGTGCGAAAGATTTTTCAGCCTTGTTTTGCGAATTGATTTCACCGCATTTTAAAGCGATAAGATTTACCAGCAAACGCAGCGAGTCGATCTCCTGCAGGGTATAATCGGTTCCCGATTCCTTCTTGCCGAGACTGAGTACGCCGATACATTCACTGTGATAAAAAAAAGAAAGTCGCAATTCGCATTGCAAGTGTTGTTCGGTGTCAAAAAAGATGAGATACTTTTGAAAATCTTTATCCGTCAGAGCGAGCACCTCGCCGCCTCGCGCAATGCTGTCCGCAACATTATCGGTCAGTTCCAGAGACGGCGGGATTTTTCTTTCAGAAGCAAAACCCAGCCGCTTTTCCAAAACCAGGTCAAAATCGGCAGAACTGAAAAGAGAAATGGCAACGAACGATGGGTGCGCAAAGCGGGAGATGAAATGGACGGATTGATCCAAAACTTGAGCGATTTTCCCGGTGGTAAGAACCTGGTCCGTGAAATCGGCAATGAGGGATAAACTGTCGGTAGTTTTAGTTGATTGCATGAACTAAACTACAGAATTTCCAATGAAAAGTTTCATTTTTTAGAGTCAATAAGACACCGGATGCCCGCCAAGGCTCCGGTTGTCTGAGTAGCAGGCAAGATTTTTGACACCCGGAGTCCTCCCTAACGGTCGGACATCCGGGGTCAATATAAGGAGATTTATTTTACGCTAATCTGACAATACCCAGCGGTGGATTGGTTTTCCACTTTCCTCTGGTAAAATCAGGAAATCTAACGGGTCTGCCGTTTTTGGCGATGGATTGTTCGCTCAGCGGTGAAACGGCACTCCACGCTGCTGCATCATAAACATCCATGTCCATGGGCGTACCTTTTCGCAGTGCCTGAATCAGGCGAAAGTCTTCGATGAAATCCATGCCGCCGTGACCGGCGCCTTTGGACATTTCCTCCATGTCTTTCCACAGCGGGTGCTCAAATTGCTCACGGAATTTTTCCAGTTCCTGCCACTTTTCACCCTCGCTCATTCCTTCGATGTAAACCAGTTGTTCCGGATACTTTCTCACCAGTCCCTTCGTTCCTTGCACCATATAGTCGCGGCTATAGGGTCTTGGATCATTGGTGGCGTGCGTAATGTTAATCGTCTCACCGCCAACAGCCGCCACATGTGCCAGTAATAATCTCTTGACAACTTGTGCCGGCGCAGGTCGTGCATATAGCCGCAGGTCGAGTACAAAAGTTCGCCCAAAACGCTTTGGCGAACCATGTTCAAAGTCATGAGTTCCGTACGATCGTAACAGCAATTTTCCATCATGGCCGCATGTTTGCCGTTTTTCATAGCTTCCACCATAACGGGGACATGAAGCTCCCACGGCGTTGCCGTGTACACCAGATCGATGTCATCCCGTTGGCACAATTTTTTGTAGCCATTTGCATCGCCCCAATAGCCGTCCGGTTTGGGTTTCCCGGCATCAACACACCACTGCTGAATTTTTTTGACTCTGTCTTCTTCCATATCACAAATGGCTTTAGTGCCTCCTGTTTATTCACTTTTAAACTTCAACAATGCCCAGCGGTGGATTGGTTTTCCATTTTCCGCGGGTAAAATCAGGAAAGTCCACAGGACGGCTTTTGTTGGCGACCGAGCGTTCACTCAGTTCCGTTACAACGCTCCATGCGGCTGCATCATAAACATCCATGTCCATTGGTGTGCCGG
>JAADGR010000246.1 GCA_013152225.1 Calditrichota bacterium | reverse complement strand
CCGTTCACATTGTCAACCCCCAGCATCCTGTTACAAAAGGGATGCAGGACTTTTATATCCACGACGAAGTTTACGGCGGCATTTATGTGGCACCGAATGTTGAGGCGCTGCTGAACACGGAGCATCCGCTCAGCGGAAAGATCATTGCCTGGGCGCATCAATATGAAAACTCCCGGGTTGTGACGATTCAACTGGGATATGATCATTCGGCTTATGAAAATGCGAATTACCGCAAGCTGGTGCTTCGGGCTATTTTATGGGCAGCAGGTCAAAATGAATGAGTAATTCGTAAAAAGTCGAAAAGCATGTCATCGCGAGGAGCGGAGCGACGAAGCGATCTTTTAAAAAAACTGCACTTTAGCCGACATCCAGATTGCTTCGCTTCGCTCGCAATGACATTTTCGGACATTTTACGAGCAACTCATGAATATATCGCCTGAATTTTTGACATGCCAGATCATTTTCCAAAGCATATTCCAAATTAATCACACTCTCCCAGGGCCGGCAGCGTGTGCATCCCCAGATATGATTCGACCAATCCGGCAAGATAAAATTAACGCCAATATCCATGAACCAGAGTATGTGTTGTCGAAGAGCATCGCGATTATAGGAATCGTAAAAACCAATAAGCGATACAGCGTGCGCCGTGGCCCATCCTTTGGCTCCCCTGGTAAACCAGGCCTCCCATTGCATGCCAAACAGGGCGGCAGCAGTCTTTTGTGCAGGAAACTCGCGGCGCACTATTTGTAATTTGAGGACATTGCTGTGAACGTCTTCGCTGATCATAGGATGACCGACCATCAGCAAATCCTGGTTTTTTAAACCCATCCAATGGCTTGTGTCCGAAGGGACGGCGACTATCTCGATATGCGCCGGGCCCGGATTGACAAGTGCTTTAATTTTCGCTAAAAGTTCGGGACGCATGGTTTCAAGTTCGGGCAACACCAACAGACTGTAGGACATGCCGTCAGGGAGAAGGTACTTGCCATCCCTGACCTGCAAGCGGTTCATGATAACGTCGGCGTTGATGTAATCGAACGAATATCCTGCCGGCAGCGGCATCCAGAACATTTTGGTAAGCTGCTTTTCGATATAGTGATCCAGCTTTGCCGCCCCGGACAGTTCGATTTCGGCGATGCCGGGCGCGCCGGTGAATTTGCCGATAAACGGATGAAAGGCAAAATCGCTAAAGATGAGCCGGAAATGTTTCGTTATTAGCGTAAACATCAAAGCCAGAAAGAGTTTTTTCATGGAGGATTTTACTTTCATCATTTAATCCATCTAAAATACCTTTCGCACCATTCTATCCATCCTAACCGGGGATTAATGCGCCGCACAGAAATCCAGACATTGAGCCAACTCGCACCTAACAAATGCCCCCGGACTAGAAACGATATCGCACTCCGACATCGCCGGTCCAGCCATAATTCTCTAACCGCGTTGGGAAAATACTGCCTCGATATTTGGATTCTTCCTGAATATCGTTGAGGTTATTTCCATTCAGCACCAGTTCCAAACCTTTTATAGGAAGTTTCTGCCGGACCTGAAAATCCCAGCGATCAAATTTATTCTTAAAGCCATCCTGTTCGGGGCGAGTCGACTTGCTGTTCAAAATTTTTCCGTAATACACCCATGATAAACGAGCGGAAAAGCCGCGAAAATCATAACCGAGTGAAATATTTGCAATATTATCCGGCTGGTGTAAAAGCGGCGCGGTGTGAATGGTATCGATGCGCATCGGTTCATAGATGGGTATCCAGATCGGGCCCCTTTTGATGGAATCGGTCAGCGCCGTTCGTATTATGGTTCGCGGGTAATCCGTTCTTGAGTAAATGTGAGAATAATTGGCGGACAGAACCACATTATTTAACGGCGCCGGCAAATACCAGAAATGCGTCTGCCATTCGAACTCGAGGCCCTTGACATAAGCTTTGTGCGGATTGTTCACCCAGGATTGAATGTGCGGCGTATCCTTTTCACTAAATCCATACTCGACAGGGTCACTCATTAAGCGCTTCCACGACTTTGCCCAGATCAATTCCTTAATTTCCTTGTAATAGCCGCCAACGGTGAGCAAACCAATCGTGTTTCCGTAAAATGAAATATGCAGATCATAGTTGGTCGATAAGGATGGCTTGAGCCGGTAGTTGCCCTTTCTCACAGAAGTTGTGTTAAAGGTGTTGATAAAGCGAAACGGCGTCGCACAGCCAGATAGTCCGGGCGTGTTATGGATCGGGTGCGGGCAAAACGAATATCGCACCAACTGGTCGGACTATATCGTGTTTGTATCATTGGGAACCAATATTCGTTGTTGCGATAGACTGTTGAATCCTTTCCAGGCACGACGTGTTGCTCATTGGCCACTTTCTGCACCTGCCAGCCGGTATATCGCGAGCGCACCTTTTCATAACGAACGCCCGGCATGATCATCAGTTTTGTACCCACATTTATTTCCGCCATGAGATAACCGGCAGAATAGCGCTCAATAATATCTTGATCAAACTGCACGCTTTCCCGATAATTCTTGATATATCCAATTTTAGCAGTCTCGCCATAGTGACTTCGCCATACAGAATCGGGCAGCGACAATATCGAGTCTGACAATGCCGTCCATGCATCCGTAATATCGTTTAGTTTGTTGATATCGGGATACCAGCCAAAATCATACCGGCCTTGCAAAAAACTACCAATGTCATAATCTCTGAAATTAATCGCCGTAACAGCCGGTTCACCGCCGGTTTGTTGTCTGACGATCCAGTCCCAATTTTTGACCATCCATCGTTTCATCGGAGGATTGGAAGCGACATTTTGCATACTTCGATCTTCATCCTGAAAACGTGTTTTGTAGCGGTATTTGCCGCCAAACTCGATATTGCCCGATACACTTTGGCCAAGCTGGAATGGCGTTTTAAAATTCATATATCCTGATAAATTCTGCTCTTGCATTTTTTTGGGCCAGATGCCGCCGAAAATCATATTTTTCATATTCTCTTCAGTATATTCATCATTGGCAAGAGGAATAATTTCTTCGGGGTTATGAAGTCGAAAGTCTTGGCTCGAAACGTATGTTGGGAAAGCCTGGTTCATCGAAAAATTCCACATCCGACTATCCGGTTCGTTCCGACTTGTCTGAGCATTGGAAATGCCATAATCTATATCGAACCAGTGAAGATGGTGCTCCCCTTGGAGCGCATTGGTCATTATGTCGCTGGATAGTTGCGGACTGCTATTAATAGTATAGTTTACAGTATTGCCCGCGGCATTATAAGTCTTTGTAACAGCGGCATAATTATCCGTAAAAGAACGGTTGAAGAAATTAAAAAAGGTCAATTTCCCGTTCGGCAGTCTGTAATCAAACGACAGGCTCGCTCCAATACGTCGTTTAACATTGCTGATATCAGACAATTTTGCACTGGTGAAATATAAATCCTCGAATTCTTTCCCCTCATACTTGGCGGTTTCCACCTGGTAATGCGCTGCTAATCGCTGTGTACTGCGATTCACCCTTTCCAAGGTGACATTCGCAAGCGCGCCAAGCCTGCCATTAAAAAAACGATTGCCGATATTTGTAACGAATTTATAATTTTTATAATAATTATTCTGATCATTGTACCCACCCTCTGCCAAAACATCCAGATGGAAGCCGGCAGGCGCTTCTCTGATTTTCAGATCGATCGCGCCACCAAGAGAATTCGCTTCCATATCCGATGTCAGTGCCTTGGTCAATTCCACTCTGTCCAGCATGTATTGCGATATACCGCCTAAACTGGTGCCACGATTGGCACGTCCCGTGGAGGGCAACAGCACGCCATTCACCATGACGGCATTGTACTTTGGCGACAAGCCTCGAATGACGAGGCCGGAACCTTCACCGCCGCCGCGCAAAACAGAAACGCCGGGCAGCCGGCCAATCGCCTCGGCTGCATTGGCTTCCGGTATCTCCTGAATGCGGTCCGAAGCAACAATATTTTTTATGGTTCTGGAAGACAACTGCTGGTTAATGGCCTCCATCTGACCTTCGGCCTGCGCCGTCACCACAACGGTTTCGCCTGTGAGTGCAGCATGTTCCAGCATCAAATCCTGATTGACAGTCCGCGCTGCTTTTACGTTTACATTAAACTTTTTTTCCTTGTAGCCGATATATCTTGCAACGAGTGTGTAAGTTCCAGGCGGAATTTTGATAAAATAGTAGCCTTCATTATTAGAAGCGGCGCCAAGGCTTGTTCCCTTTACCAGAATGTTTGCCCCGGGTAGAGGCTCTCCTGTTTTGGTATCTTTCACGTAGCCGGCTATTGTTCCTTTTAAAGAAGCAGCCGTACTATTTGCCCACGGCAATGCAAAAGCAACAATCATGAAAGAAACAAAAATTATTATACACCTATTTTTGAGCATTGTTCTCCTCCTTTACAGTTCGCCCGATAAAACAAAGATTCTATTACTTCGAGAGAGCATTATGCCGCGAGCTTGCAAAAGCCATAGCAAAGTGAGAGGGTACAAAGCTATTATCCGCTTTGCACCCTTTCATTAATTGTTGTTTTCACCGTCATTTATTAATGGCCACGCTATTTCATCAATAACATTTTCATGGTTTTGCTGAATGGGCCGGACTTAACCATATAGAAATAGACGCCGCTCGACATTTGTCGAGCCAAGTCATCCTTACCATCCCACTTGACAGCGTGTTTGCCTGCACTCATTCTTTCATCTACAAGCGTCCGGACTTTTTGACCGAGCATGTTGTACACCGTCAAGTTAATATTATCACTCTTTTTAAGCGAGTAATAAATCGTCGTAACCGGATTGAACGGATTCGGATAATTCTGACTCAGTTGGTATACCGCAGGCTGGTATCTGCCTGTTTCCACGCCAGTGCCAACATCAATTTTCTCCGTGCTCAGGCTCTTGATATGATCGGCGATCGCATCCTGATTTGCCTCCCATACGGCTTTTGCTTCAGGGAACCAATTCAAATCGCCAAGTGGAAGTTTTTCAATAGAACCGGTGAGGAGCACTGGATTTTTATAGGTTCCATCAAACACGGGCCAAGCTTCCGGATTCCCCGGATCGCCATCAAGGTCCCAGTACCAACTGGTTGGCCACTGGTTTGGAGTTGTTCCCGGATCCAGCCCCCAATGCACATAACTTGCCGGAATATCCCATTCGTAAAAGGCCTGCGATACGGTATAGATTTGATCATCCGTCCACTGTGGGTCCTGATCGTCAATGGTGTTGCCGTAGATAAAGTTTGGCCAGTTGGCATCATCGGCAAACATCGGGCCCTCTCTGGTAATAACTTCGGGATAAGGCTGCAACAGGGGCATAATATAGCCATCAGGGATCGAGTCCACATCCATAGTCATCTGCGCAAAATCTTTAAACATTTGCTGCGTATAGAACAGGTTGTACTCGATGAATTGAACCCTTTGTGAGGGCAGGGGTTCGTAATGTTTTCCGCTTTCGCCAGGTTTCAGTTGCACCGGAACCTGATTGACGCCGTTTGTAAACAGATGATCTCCGGAACCGTCGATGATTCTGAATCTGTATTGCCCATCTGTTGCCTGGCCATTAAAATAACTTGTTACCGCTTCTGGTGCATCCGTCCACTTCCAAACGCCGACCGTTTGTGTTGCTCCACTCAGTTGCCACAGATAGTCACCCGGTTGTTGTTCGTCAAAAGACATCCACAGGGCTGCATTATCTGCAAAATTAACAAAAGTTTCTTCAGCTATCGGAGCCGCCGCAATAGTTGTGGCGTAATCCGTATCCCATTTGTACAGCTTTAAAGTCAGGTTTCCTTCACTGTCTCCCCAACTGGGGCATACCGGCCCTATAGAGGTAAAAGCAGCGGTTGGAGAAAATTTTAAACCAGCCGTATCGCCTGGTTTTGGTTCTCCGCCTGCCATCTCAAGGGTATCAGCCCAGATCAGGTTAAGGTGCGTGCCATCCACAAATGGTTCAAAATATTGATCCCAGTCGTAAAGATATGGTGACGTCATGAAATCGAAAAAGAGATTATTGGTAAGATAATACTGATTTTCATAGGACACCCAGTCGAGTTGGCTCTTGTGAAATACGAATGTATTATGGTTTATCCAGGTAAAATTAACAATTGTCGGATTCGTATGGGCAGCGGTGAACCAAGTGCCTGATGAAACAAGCGTATTGTTCTCAAAATAAAGGCTGTCGACATAAAAAGTAGGCATCAAATTAATCATCGGGCCATCATTGATGGCGCTGGTAGAGCCGGAACGCAACAATTTGCAATTGGTGATAAAAATATCACAACTGTCTACATTTGTTGTGCTAAACCATCCCGTTCCTATCGGATCAACAATACAATTGTCAAAAACAACTTTTGATTTGGCCTTTTGAGTCAAGATGCCATTTGCAATCTGGCCGGATAAACTGGCATTTACGATATAGACATTTTTCAATGTCAGGTCACCCAAGACAGAGAACATTTGGCTCATGACAGCCCCATCTGCCAGAGTTCCCGTTTGAATGACAGCGGGTTTGGTGGTATCCGAATATTTCGGGCCAACGATCACCAAATCAAAACCATTATTTTCAATTGGCGCATTTAAAAGGTAATATCCCTCTGTTTCCAACTTGTATACCACGTTGCCTTGTTTTGCCGTAATTGCATCGTTCAGCGTCCCCAAACCGGAAGAAACGACCAGAGTGTCCTGAGCGAGAGCGCTACCCAGAACCGCAATTACTAAAAAGCATGCCATGATAAAAACTTTGTATTTCATTGTCGGTCTCCTTAATTATTTGGCTAACAAATAAAATAATTTCCGTTCAAGCGTCACTTTTATTCTGCCGTTATCACCTCCCTTGTAAAGTTTTTTGAAAACAACTATAATAATCGATACATGCCGTTTTTATCACCTCCCTTCTCATTACAAACAAAGTGAAAACAAAATCTTAACGTTTTACTGTTTCCTTTTAACACGTACTCCTTCCGGCACTTCTATTGTCGACACAACAACACCTTTGCTGTTTCTTTCGTGGCGCACTTTGATCACTCCCATTGGTGTTGGGAATGTACCTTCAACCCATTGCAGATCAGCCAGATGCGGCTCAATTGCGACAACCCGAAATCCCGGCTCCAACGGTTTGATACCCAGGACATACTCTGACAGCCAGGCCGTGGGACCGGACGCCCAACCATGGCAAAGACTGTGACGAAAGCCTTTATAAGAATAATTGCCAAAATCACCATGAATATCATTTTCCCCGGGCCTGGGCAAGCGGTCAATTCCACACGAATTGTTCATCCAGGCCAGATCGAAATCTTCCCAAAAAGTGGTCGCCCCCATGTCAAGCATTCCGCCCCAATAGCTGCGGATTATGTCCAGACAGCCCTGGTAATCCCCGGCCAGAGCGCGAGCCTTCAGCACATAGTAACCATAAAACGTAGATAACCCATGAGCGCCATCCACGGCCATTATGTTTTTGTTTAATTTCTGAGGGCTTGCCAAACCGGCAAGGGCCATTAGCGCAGCGGCTTGCTTGCTCTGCCCCGCGTCCGGGACATATTGTTTTAATCGTCGCACGGCCAATTCACATTTTTTGGCCCACGACTCGTCGTCCAGCGCCATGCAAATTTTAGCCCCGCGATCGAGTGTGAGAACGAGCAGAGCATGCAAACCGGCATTAATGGCTTTGGGGTGAGCATTCGAAGGCCAATCCAGGAAACGCGTTTCAGGCAATTTTTCTGAATTATTGCGACCAATATACTGCATCAACTGGTTTAGCAGGTCGAGAATGTATTTTTTTTGTTTTCTTAAATAAGAGATGTCGCCCTGGTAAAGATACCAGTCATATTGAATCATGAGCCACCACATCGAGTAAGAACTAATCCCGTTCATCCACCCGGGCAGAGGTGTGTTTGCTTTTATCAGATCCAGGCTGGCGGGGACGATACCATGCTTGCCAAAAACCGTCATAACCGTCATTGTTTCCGGATGCATGTCGCCAATCCAGACCAGACGATCCCGTTTAATACCATCCCAAAGGTAGTCCTGCATGCAAAGATGTACTGTGTAGGCGCCTGTTTCCCAAATTTTATTCAGACGTTCATCGCTGCATCGAAAAGTGCCTTTATACTCCAGGTCACGATAGAGAAAAACAGCGCGCACGCCAATGACAGGGACGGCACGGTTTTCATCGAGCAAGTCAATCCGTACAAAACGGAATCCGGTGTTTCCGATTTCGACAGTTCCGAGCCACGGGGCCAGGATCGTTTGATCGCGAACGGCATGGTCATTGGTGGCATTGTGACCGTCGCCGATATCACTCATGGCTTCGCTGGCGGATTCGCCAAAGCGCACCCGTAGTCTGACAGGTTGCTGGCTTTGCATGCGACCGATCATAATTTGAATACCGCCGTGCAATTCCTTGCCAAAATCCAATAAAAGACCCGGCGCCTTACCCTTATTCACAAGCTTACAACTGGACGACTGATTTAGCATGATTTGCTTCGCGAAAGAGGATATTAATTTTTCCGCACCAGTGATTTTTGCTTGTGGCGTGTTTGGCGTTTGCCATACAATTCTTTGCGGATAAATATATCGCCGAACGCGTTCGTCGCTTAATGTCTTTTTTAACATCTTTTCATCCGCAATTGGCTGTGGCAATTGTTTTTTTACTACATTTTGTTTTTGCCCACCGACATGCTTTTCCTTACAACCCAAAACAGGAAAAAACATAGTGGCTATCATCAGAAAATGAATAAATTTCAAACTTATCCTCGCATCGTTAAAACGGTTCTTTCAAAGTTTAACTTTTCAGTCTCTTGCAATGCCGACAAGAATATTGTGCAGATGGCAATAATAGATTATAAAAAATTATACGGCTAAAAGCATATAATATAGCGACAAAAATATTGACTATATTGCCATTCATTGCAATTAGCACTCTCCGGACATTTTTGTGCCTAATAAACTTGATCAAAAAGCAGGGTAATAAAAAGATATTGAAATCGGCTAAGGAATTTAGGAATGTTTTTTTTCTCGGAATTTTTTGGGGGGATTACCAAAATAGTCTTTAAAACATTTTTCAAAATAAGAATATTCTTTAAAGCCCACACAGTAGGCAATTTGCGCGATATTGGAATCTTGATTTTTTAAGATAAGCTCTTTCGCTCTTTCCAATCTCATATTTCGAATTAACTCATTACAGGTAAAACCCGTCAGAGCTTTTACCTTTCGATATAATTGTCGTTCACTAAAACCTAATTTTTTGGCCAGAATTTTATAATCAAAAATATCATCGGATAGGTTTTCTTCAATTACGAGCTTTGTTCGTTCAATAAATTGAGAATCAAGGCTATTGATAGGAACATTTTCCGGTTTTAGATACATTACCTTACTATACTTCTCTTTCCATAATTCTCTTAATTCTAAGAGATTTTTTAATTTTAATTTAAGTTCCTTTATATGAAAAGGCTTGGTTAAATATTCAAATGCTCCAACTTGCAGCCCTTTTATTTTATGTTGGTAATCTATTTTCGCTGTAAGAATAATTACCGGTATATGACACGTGAGGGGATTGGTTCTGATGCTTTCGGTGAATTCGATTCCGTCAATTTCAGGCATCATAACATCGCTGACAATAATATCCGGGATCTTATTTACGGCAATTTCCAGTGCTTCTTTTCCGTTAGTGGCGGTTAATATTTTATAATCTGAATGCAAAATATCGGCGAGAAAGGATTGCATTTCAATTTCGTCATCAACGATTAGAAGCAATGGTTTGGAAGATTGAATACCATCCGGCGTCCGGACAAATTCATTTTCAATCTCAGACAAAGTTTTATCGAATTGTAACAACTCATTTTCATCCGAAAGCATTTCCGTTCCCATTCTTTCAACCATACCTTTTCTTTTTTGCATTCGGTAGTAGGCATAATCAATTGGTATTTTCACCGTGAAAACAGTTCCTTTCCCCGGGTTGCTGGCCGCATCGATCTCGCCGTGATGAATCTGCACCAATTCTTTGGTGTAGGCGAGGCCAATTCCGGCCCCTTTTCCCACCATTGAATTAAAAAGCTTACCCTGGTAAAAGGAATTGAAAATCTTTGACAATTGTTCTTTCTGGATGCCATATCCGGTATCTGAAACGGCTATCCGAATATACGTATATTTGTTATCTTTGTCTGTTGATGGGAAATATCTTCTGTGCCCGGTAAATAATGAAAAATGTTTTATGAAAAAGTTAAATTTGCCATTTCCCGTTTTAGTGGCAATTGTTAAAAACTCCAATGAAACGTTAATACTTCCGTTTTTTGCTGTATATTTTAAGGCGTTATTAATCAGGTTGCTTATTATTTTTTCTAACTTGTCATCATCAAACCAGGCATACATAGATTTTTTCGCGGTTGTAAAAGAAAAATTAATTTCACGTTCCTTTGCGATAGCCTGAAATCCATCGATAATATTTTCAATAAAACGGACAATGTCGCCGGAAGCAATTTGCAGCCGGACTTTTCCGACTTCAATTTTATTATAATCCAAAAGCTGGTTAATTAATGTTAATAAGCGTTGCGCATTTCGCTGCATCAGGCTCAGATGTTTTTTCACCTCAGGATGTAGTTCCTCCTGTGAAATCATTTCTTCAATTGGCACTTTTATAAGGGTTAATGGCGTCCGTATTTCATGAGAAATATTGGTGAAAAGTTGCAATTTCAAATGATCCAAATTCCTTTGCTTTATGACAATAACGACAAAAGAAACAATCGCTCCGAAAACGATAAAAAGACCCGCAATGAACCACGGCGTTTTCCAAACGGGCGGCGCAACATAAAACTCAACTCGCGCGGGAGATTGTTCTATGTTGAAATCATTATCCCTTGCCTTCACTTCAAGTATGTGCTTTCCAGACGGCAAGGAAAGAAAGGTATGATATGAATTCTGACTAAATTGCGACCAAGGGTTATTACCGAGTCGATAGGAATAAACTAATTTATTTGACGGCGTCCTGTCCCAGGCATCGATTCCCTTCCAAAAGAAGGTAATATTACCCTCCGAAGAGACTTTTTTCGTATAGGATTTAATTTCTGTTTCCGGCGCCAAAGAATCCGGTTGAAAACGAACAGTGTAATATTCCGGATAGAGTTTATCTTTCGCGAAATGACCAGGCTGTGATCGCCTCAGCCAATCGCGGGAAGAATTATTGATCCACAAAGCGCCATCCGGGGAAAAACGCAATACACATCCATCCGCCTTTCCCGCCTTAATACCACTCGGGATTACCTGAGCACACCACGTTTTGCCGTCAAACCGACAGATGCCGTTTTCCGTATTAACCAAAATTGCACCATCGGGACTCTGCACAATGCTATACACCCTATTACCGGAGAGACCATTTCTTTTATCGTAATGATACCATTTCGACCCATCATACTGTAATACTCCGTATCCGCGACAACTTGTCCACAAATGCCCCTCTTTTGTGCAATACAAGAAATGCGTATTATTTTCCGTATATTTGCTGAAATCTGTTACGGGCGTGAGCTTCTCACCATCAAATCGGTATAAACTATAGCTGCCAAACCACATCACGCCATCAGGCGTTTGGCTAATCTGCTGCACAGCTTTACGAACCTTTGGCGGCGCAAAATAGGTCCAGTCCGGACGATTTGTATTATTCGCTGAGGGGTAGTATTGTATGGCTCCCCCAAGATGTTCAGGCAGCTTCATTTCCATGGCGCCAAACCACAACGAGCCATCCCGAGCCTCAAAAACGGAGCGATAGTCGATTCCCCACGACAATTTAGTAAAGATCGTGCGATTCCATTTTTTGCCATCAAAAAATGCAATAGCTGCCCGATGCTGGTGAGACCCTGCGGCACAGAGTAGACCCTTTTGCGTTGCGATTAATCGAACAGGCGTATCTATCAGCCCATCTCCGGCGTCATAGCTCAACCACTGTTTTTTTGCAGGGTTGAACGAGACAACTTTCCCATCTTCTGAAATAAACCATTGAATGCCATTGGGGGTTTCACAATGAAAATTCAACCCCCGAAAAGTTGTCCATCGTTTTGTGCTATAATCGAGCCTGACCACATCATTCCTTACCCCTGCCATCCAGATATCATTATTATTCGCGCTTCGATTAAAAAGGACAATCTGCTTTGCCGGAACCGGAAACTCGGGCGATTTGTAAACCTGCCACCTGTGGTTTTTGTAGCGATGAAGTTCACTAAAATCGCTTACCCAAATGGTTCCATCATCTGTTTGAATAATGCTGCTATTGAGAAAAACGCCGTCAAATTCACGTTTAGAGAATGATTTCCACGTCTTACCGTCATATTTACTAATACTATATTCAACATTAAAATTTTCACTAATGACCCATAATTCGTCATTTTTTGCCTGAAATATTTTCGGATATCTCCCACTTTTCAGGCCATCGTTCTCTGTCATGATCTGCCAATTCTCAGGATTCCCCAGGTGACCATTTTTTATATCCGTTCTAATGACATTTCCGTTCACCAGCCCAAACCAGATCAGGTGATTTCGATCTTCAAAAATATTGAAAATCGGATATTTTCTCTTTATATTACGAATCATATTTTGGTTATTAAGAGGAATAACCTGCTTCCCTGAATATAAAAGCATCGATCCCTCTTTAATCTGCAAGGCACCCTGAAGTGTTGCAATCCAAATGCTTCCATCGGAAGTTTCAATAATACTATAACTTTTAAAAGTCGGCTCAATGACTCTATGATTGTCTGCTGAATTGCCCGTTGAAAAGTTTGTAAAATCAAAGCTAAAAGGCAGGTGCAAATTTTTCCATCGGCCGTTCCTAAAACGATAGATATCTTCTGTGGAACCAGCATATACAGAACCATCCTTTGCCGCGCATATTGCAATAATGGCAAGATTCTTTGTGCTGTCCAGATTTGTCAAATAGTGCCATTTTAGCCCATCATATTTTGCGACGCCATTATCGAGACCAAACCACATTGTTCCATCTGGCGACTCGGTAATGTTCCAAACACCTTTGTCTTCAAGTTCCGCAACGTGGGTCCATCTCCAGGGATCTAAAAGAGGATCGGATAATTGGGGAGTATATGGCTGGACAGCTAGTACAATCTCAGGCCATAAGACTAACAGAAGGGATAGCAGGAAAGCTTTGCAGGAAAAGATTAAGATTTCGATAAAATGCTTTAGCATAAGCGTATTACAAAAGCCACAAGCTTTTTGCGAAAGGAATATTATTAATTCCCTGTCAAGTTAACTTATATAAGCCTGAAATGCAAGAATATTTAAAAGAATATGCAAATCGCTGAGTATGTTGCTATCCGGTCGACGAGGCGTATATTTTTCTAAATTCATCCTGATACGCAAAGATATTAAAAAAATTGCTTTTTTAAAAAAAAGACTTGCTTTTTTAGTTGATATTTCTTAAATAGAACAAACGATTGCTGGAAACGTTTGATACTTAAAGTGGAGCCAATTTTGGTCGTTACACTCAAAGATATCGCAATTCGTGCCGGTGTCCATGTATCCACAGTTTCCAGGGTTTTGCGGGGCAAAGAAACACAACAAGTATCTCCTCAAACTCGCAAGCTTATTCTTTCAATCGCCGAGGAATTAAGCTATACTCCAAATCTATTAGCAAGGGCTTTCCGTTTAAAAAAAACTCACACCATCGCCTTGCTCATCCCTGACATTTCCAATGCCTTTTTTGCGAGGATTGCCCGAAGTATTGAAATTCAAAGCTACAATGCGGGGTATACTCTTGTCGTTTGCAATACTGACGAAGAGCAGGCTAAAGAAAATCAATATTTAAACAGTTTGAAAAGTCGAAGTATTGATGGCTTTATCATCGCACCGGTTCAGGATTCAAAACAACAGATTATCGATTTAATAAACAATAAAATTCCATTTGTTTTAATTGACCGTCGTTTTGATGATTTGGAAACAAATGCTGTTATCAGCGACAATGAAAAGGCCTCGTTTTATGCAACAGAATATTTATCTCGCTATCAACACAAGCGGATTGGATTTATCTGCGGGCGCAAGAGATTGTACACGATAAAGAAAAGGCTTGTTGGATTTCAAAAAGCTGTAAAGCAGTTTCAACTCGATGACAATCCCGAAATGATAGTTGGTGATGGCTTTACTATAGAAGACGGGTTCAGGGCAACACAAAAATTAATGGCTTTGGAGCATCCCCCGACTGCTATTATTAGTTCCGGAAATGTTTTGACCATTGGAATTATGAAGGCTATCCACGAAAGAGATCTCTCTATCCCCCGGGATATTTCGTTAGTTGGTTTTACCGACAGTTTTTGCGTGCCTTATTGGAATCCTCCTCTCACGACGATCTCCCATCCTTTGCACCAAATGGGCCATGAGGCATTTGAACTGTTATTAAAACATCTGCAAGCAAAAGAGACCTTGGCGCCCCGGCAGATAACAATTAAAACGAAATTCCATGAAAGGCACTCGGTCGACCAACCTAAAATCTATAACTAAATTTCAAGGAGGTGATTCTTATCGAACAGGAAGAACAGATATTGCAAAGTTTCGTGTCACCAAATTAATTCCTTTTTTCTTTACAAAACTTTTTACAAGGGAGATTGCAAAATGAAAAAATTTACGATCCTGCAAGTTTTCACTATTCTTTTGTTGCTTGTGACGTTTACGATAGCCCAGGAATGGTCCGGTCCCAGATTTGATGCACGGTTGGGCGATCCTTATTCACAAGGATGGGCAGCAGCTGATTGTAGAGATATGACAGTCAGCGAAAAAGCCAGTGAAATTGATTCGTTTGGCTGCAATACTGATCATCCTTTCCTTTCCCCTCAGTTTATGTCCATGCAAAAAGCGTATGGGATCGACATTTTACATGTTGATTACAGAGTTTACTCGCTGCCGACATGGCAATCCCTGACCAGTTGTGCGGATGTAACAACAGCAAGTTCGCAGATGAAAACAGAAGCTCGAGCGCATCACAACTACCAGCAGACTTTTATCATGCCTCTGGATGATGCCGATAATGAATGGGAAGGTTACACTGTTGTATGGATGGCGCAAGAAGCGTTTGATTTGCCGGGAAGCATAGGCATGCGTGTCAAAGCGGCGGCAGGAGCAAACGCCGGTGAAGCAGTATCAGGGAGCATTCTCAGCGGTTTTGAAGCGCGTTATGGCTGTGTTGACCCGGATAATGATATTTTTGGCCCGGACAACCTCGTCATTCGTTCCGGCCCCGACCCGGCAACAGGGCACGATTATGTGACCCAATTTCCGGAAGGCGACGGCAGTGGCAATTGGCATATTTATCGTGTCGCAGTCGAAGTCGGTGCATCCCCAGCCGAATCCTTCTGCCGTATCTATCTGGATGAAAATCCGGATCCGGTTATCACGACTTCTGCTGCAAGAAATGATCGCGGTAAACCAGGCAATTATCTATGGTGGGGTGTTGGTGGTTGGAATTGCCCGAAAGTAGCTTCCATGGCCTACGTTTTGTCAACAACAGAGGGAGCTTATGGACCGGATGAATTCCCGATTCCTGATGATTTTCAGCAAATCTTTGCAACGGCCCGTTCTTATCAAGATCTAACTTTTGCACATCCTGAAGGCTGGGAAGGCCCCTTGTACGACGCACGCTTTGGCGACCCGTACTCTGAAGGTTGGGCGCCGAGTGATTGCAGAAGTCAACAGCTTGACCTGGCAACAGACACATGGGCTGCCAATCGCGCTGATTCTGTTCAAGCCTTTGGATGTTATGCTCCTGGTCATCCGACACTATCCCCGCAGTTTATGTCAGTCACAAAAGAAGACAGTATCGCTTCTCTGCGCGTCGATTATCGTGTTTACACTCTTCCAACCTGGCAATCACTCACGAGTTGTGCAGAAGTCACAACAGCAAGCTCGCAGATGAAAACGGAAGCTCGAGCCCATCACAACTACCAGCAGACTTTTATCATGCCTCTGGATGATGCCGATGACGAATGGGAAGGCTATACCGTTACCTGGATGGCCAAAGCGGAAAAAATCCCCGGCGTTATAGGTATGCGAGTGAAGGCTGCTGCCGGTGGGCCGGCAGGCCAGGCCATAACAGAGAGCAGTCTGAGTGGTTTTGAATCACGCTATGGCTGCGTTGATCCGGATAATGATATTTTCGGTCCGGACAATCTCGTCATTCGTTCCGGTCCTGACCCGGCAACAGGGCATGATTACGTAACCCAATTCCCGGCTGATAACGGCAGTGAACAATGGCACATTTACCGCGTTGCCGTCGAGGTGGGCGCATCGCCGGCCGAATCTTTCTGCCGCATTTATCTGGATGAAAATCCGGAACCCGTTATTACGACCTCTGCCGCAAGGAGTGATCATGGAAAACCCGGCAATTACATTTGGTGGGGCGTTGGCGGCTGGAACTGTCCGAAAGTTGCCTCTATGGCATGGGTGCTCACAACAACAACAGGTGCCTATGGGCCCGACGAGCAACCGCTGCCACAGGATTACATAGACATTTACAACAAAGCCAGGAGAAACTGGGTCAGTTCGGTAAAATATCCTGTTCAAAAGGAAGAAGGAACAATGCCTGAAACTTTTGCTTTGGATCAAAACTATCCGAATCCGTTTAATCCAACCACATCGATTCGCTATCAGTTAAAGAAAATGACAAATGTCGAAGTGGCAATTTTCAACACCAATGGTCAGTTCATTACCCAACTTGTTAACCAAAAACAAGAAGCCGGTACATATAAAGTACAATGGGATGGCAAGGACCTCTATGGCAATCAAATGGCAAGCGGCACTTATCTTTATCTCCTGAAAACTCCTAATTTTCAGCAGACAAGAAAGATGACGCTACTCAAATAGTTCATTGAAAGAAAACCCCCCGGAAGCAAAACTTTCGGGAGGTTTTCTGCTACCTGCTTCGACCAATGATTTCGAGATCATTGTAGACATTAGAAAATATTTGGATGTTTGCTGTCTTTTAAACAGCAAACATCCAATGTTTTCTAAACCTTGGAAAACACTGTTGCTTTATTGACCTTAATTCGCCGTTGAGGAGCTTTTCATTTAATAATAGGAGATCATAGATGTATCTTCGATACCAAGTACGTTCAATCGCTGCTTTTATGATCTTGCTATGCATTACAGCATCGCAAGCATTGTCCCAGGAGGTACCATCTGGGACCCAGTGGGGTTTGGGTCTATCTTCACAATACGATATTCCTCTCTACACTTTTTACGACCGTTTTGACGGCGGTGCAAACATTGGCTTAAAAGTTAGCTTTGTCAAAAACACCACAACCTATGACATCACGTATTTTACCAGCAATTTTTCAAACGGAAAAATTGAAAAGACTAAATTCCAGTGGGTGTTCGACGGAAATTATTATTCAAGCCCCAAGGCATCTTCTGACATTTCATTTCACGGCTTGACAGCAACTTTGCAAAAACCATTTCATTTTAGCATTGGTCCGCTTTTGCCATTTTGGTCTGTTGGTTCCGGGTTCATTTACTACAAACATGAAATACGAAATCTCGTATTCCCCGGCCAGTCTGTGCCGCCTTTGGACCAAAATTTTATCTACTCGCCGGATGATGAAACGCGTACATCCTTCAGTATCAATTTTGGAGGAGGCCTTGCATATAATCCCGCTCCGCAATTGAAGCTTGCCCTTAATTTCCGCTATAACATCATTTTTGGCTATTTACGTCCAATGGAAGCATGGTTTCTTGAAAAAGTTACGCCTATGCAGTTATTCGGCATTGGTCTTGATTTGACTTATTATTTTAATAAATAGAATTCATACATGGAGGAGTCATGGCACCCAAGTTTAAAACTTTAGGGAAAATAGGAATCCTACTTGCAATAAGTTTAGCTATAACTTTTATCCCAAACCATTTTGCTTATGGCACGGTAACAGGCAAAATAGCGGGGAAAATTGTTGACGACAGCGGCAATCCTTTGCCCGGGGCAAATGTAATTATTGTGGGAACACAAAGAGGCAGCGCAACAAATGCTGATGGGAAATATTTTGTTCTGGGTGTTTCCCCGGGTCAATACTCTGTCAAAGCTTTAATGATGGGGTACGAATCCGTCATCAAGACAAATGTGCTCGTTCAATCCGGCAGAACAACGTCTTTGAATTTTGCCCTTCAACCGGCTGTTATTAAAGGCAAAGAAATTGTCGTCACCGCACAACGACCTATTATTGAAGTTGACCGGACATCGACCGAACACATCATGAATTCCAATGAAATCAAGCAGACACCGATAATCGGCAGCGTAAGCGGTCTGGTTCGATATTTACCCGGCGTAGGTTTGGATACGGGCAACCGCATGGTCATCCGCGGCGGTGATTACCAGGATATTAACATGTATTATGATGGCATTCCTATGGACAGCTATCAGGACATCAATATTTTTTCCGTCGAGGAAGCTTCCATCACCACCGGCGGTATCGATGCCGAATATGGAAACGCACAGGGCGGAATTATAAACGTTATTACCAAAGAAGGCGGCAACAAACTGCACGGTACCGTTGAATATAGCGTTGCGCCGCCACGCCAGAGACATTGGGGTGCAAACTATTGGGATGATGCCTACCATTTAGATAATGATGGTAATTCACGTTTGCGCTGGAATGACCCGGCTTGGGCAAATGAAGTCGACAGTTTGACCGGCCGAAAAGTTCATGAGAAAATCGATTATACGGATATGTGGAGCCAAAGCATAAAAGTCGGCCTCTCCGGCCCTCTTTTTCTGAAACACCTCTATTTTTCTTTGGGTACCCAGTTCAGCCAGGGACCTGCAGGCCCGATGAATGTGGTAAGATACACACTTCCCTATACACATAATAACTGGAAGGTGACATACAAGCCTTTTCCAAATTTGACCGTAAAGACAGGTGGATTCTATTCCTGGAATAGAGGATATAACAGCGGAAGTAATGTGGGTACCGGGGTGAGATTCACAACAGCAGGTCTTGAAGCACAGGACATCGAGGGGACAATCCGCGGAATGCGAATCGGAGGCGCCGGCCGCTATACGGATGACAGAAATATATTTCTGCCCATAGGCTATGCAACCGGCGGGACGCATACCTCTGTGAACGATATGTTCTATCTCAGTCTAACGCATATGATCACTCCAAGCACATATTATGATTTAAAAATCTATCGATTTGAATATACGCTTGAGAACCAGGGAATTCCCGACACCGTAATTGCTAATGGACGCACAGATAATGAGAATTGGTATTACGTTGAAGGCGGTAAGGGTATTAATTATACCAATGCAAACAAAAAAAAGATGGGAATCAAACTCGATATTAGCAGCCAGATTACCCAAAGCCATTTGCTTAAAGCCGGATTCGATCTGCAACGCTATGATAGCTGGCAAACTTCGATACGACACTTTACCACGATAAGAGAAATGAGCCGAATTGCCGGTGATTATACAACAGGAAAAGGTGTTAAACCGACAAAATTTGCGGCGTATCTTTCCGACAAAATGGAATTTGGCGGCCTGGTGGTCAATATCGGCGGTCGATATGATTATTACGACTGGGGATCTAAATTTCCCGTAACTTATGCGCTGTCAAAACTCTCTCGTCCATATAACTCTTACACAAGATTTCGCGATTTGCCAAAGGAATTGTGGATGAATCCAAAACCTCTGCATGCTTTCAGTCCGAGATTGGGTCTCTCTCATCCCATTTCTGAAAAAGCGACAATCCATTTCTTCTATGGTCATGTTTATCAATTGCCAAGTTTCAGAGACATGTATTACGAAGAATGGTATGCAAAAAACGCCAAAAACACCGACAAAGATGTGAACAAAAATGGTGTCGTCGACGAAACTGAGGTTTTTAACCGGCTAAATGATAGCAGTAACCGTTCACACTTTGGCAACCCGACCTTGGAATATGAAAAGACAACCAGTTTTGAAATGGGAGTGGATTGGAATTTCTACCAGGACTATATTCTGACAATGACAACGTATTACAAAAGCGCCCAAAACCAGGTAAAGGGCGGCAGCGTTCATCAATTCTGGGATCCAAACAGAACTGCAACAGCACCTTATATCCACATCCAGAATAACACCCAATATGAAGATGCTAAAGGATTCGAGCTTTTGCTTAAAAAACGTTTCAGCAAAATATTCTCTTTCCAGGTTTCGTTTAATTTGGGATGGGCCACTGAAGGGTGGTCAGGCGAACGACAGCGTACGTATATTCCTGACGGAAACTTTGTCAAAAAATATTATTTTGAAAAGTATACGGGCGATAGTAATGGAGACGGCCATATCGATGGATTGGATTCCGGAGCAGAGGTGCCCGTACCTTTGAAAGAATCTCTTTTAACAAAAAGAATGCTGGCGGCGGATAACTATTTGCAACAATTGAAAGATCAGGGTGCATTTATTAAAAATGTTGACGGCGTAGACGGCCTCTATTATGTCAGCACACACTATTCTTCCGTCGGTCACCCGCGTGACAACATTGAAAGACGCACAAGTTTCGGGCTTTTATTGTATTTTGATCTGCCGCAAAATTTCGGGCCGGAAATTTTCGGTTTCAAACCATTTGCCGACTTTCATGCAAATATGGCATATCGCTACCAGGAAGGCTTGCCCTTTCAGTACACAAGCATGAATGGCAAGGCCTTGTGGCGCAGCGCCCCGCTCAGCAGCACAACCAATCTACGCATCGAAAAAAGCTTTCATCTTGGCGGTCTGACGAACACTTTTTTTGTAACCATCAGCAACCTTTTTAATAATAAGCAAATCAATAACAACTCCGGGTTTGAGAGTATTGTCAGCCTGCGGGATTATGTGAGCTATGGTTTGGAAGGATACTCTCCGCTCTACGATTACAAATTTGATTATCGCGGCAAGACCGATGGCAGTATTTACTTGTATGCACCTCGGGCTTTTAGTTTTGGTTTGCGGTTGAGTTTTTAGACAATGGGAGACGTTTTAAAATGAAAGTTGAAAAAAAATCACTGGCATTAATAATTATACTGCTCACCTTGGCTTTTGCACTAAGCGCATACTCACAATGGGATGCATCCGTGCCACGTTATTTGACCCGAAGCAAGCTCTGGGCAACCTACCGAATGACAGGTCAGCAGGGACAGCAAGGTGTTCCAACTTCGCAAGCGAATGATCAAGCCGGGCTGAGTTACCCCGGCAGCAGCATTCGCACCGGAGAATTTATTTCTTATTGGAACGCATCGATAATAAATCAATCAAGCGGTGGAGGCGGAGCAGGAGCCATGGCACCCAACGCAGCAAGAAATGAAAACTCTCATG
>JAADGR010000492.1 GCA_013152225.1 Calditrichota bacterium | reverse complement strand
TTTACTTATTAGTCCTTTGTGTTTTTGTGCTTTCGTGGCGAATGAATTTTTTAGGCTAAATTAAAATGTTTTGCCAACATGAAATCTTCCGGTTCATCATCAGTGATCTTTAATAATAAGGCATAGGGATGGTCGTTTTTAGTGATGATAATGTCATTCTCTTTATCTGGGGCGTCTAAGAATCTAATTAGATATCAGGTGGATCATTATGGAAATAAAGAAATTAAATCCGATCATTTTGATAATTGTCGTTATATTTATGTTCATTGATCCAATTATTATGAATTGGCTCTTTAAAATTCACTTTTTTGAACCGCTGGTAACAGCCACTAATTCCTTAATACAACCAACTTTATTGGCCGGAATTATTAGTATTTTTTGCATTTTCCTAATTGTTTTTTTAATAGGGAAACATGATTTAAAATCCGTTTGGCTTTCAAAAGAAAAGATGAAAATAGCTGTTCTGCCATTAATTTCAATTTGGCTTATTTCTAATTTAGTAAGTTTGCTTTTTACGTATTTAAATACGGGGCAGATTTCTTTTATAAGTAATTTCAACTTTTCTTTGGGAAAATTCATAGGGCAAATTTTTGGTAATGCACCCTTTGAAGAAATTGTTTTTCGTGGGATATTTTTCCTGCAATTTTATCTTTTGCTTAAAGTTAAAGTAACAAACAAAAAAGCCATCATACTTTCTGTTATCTTTTCAGCACTGTTTTTCGCCGTCGTTCATATTCCCAATCGTTTGTGGATAAATAAAGTTGATAACCTAATTCTGGAAACAAGCGTTCTTTTTATGGCCGGAATTGGTTTTACAATTATATTTATTTACACTCAGAATTTAGCCTTTATGATTGGAATCCATGCTTTATCAAATGCACCCTTTGTTTTATTCAAAACATCATCCTCAATAAAATATTTTACAACCTATCTGCTTATTATTGTGATTACTTTCTTATGGAAGAAAATCACAAAACAAAAAAATATGATTTCAATTTGGAATAAAAATTAAAATAATTCTACTGAGTTTTTTGTGGATCTCCTTTCTTGAAACGCGGAAAACATTCCATTTTGGCTCTGCCCCCGGCGGGAGTGGGTCAAAAAGAGGCTGTGCCTCATTACGCAGCAGAAATTTTGATTTCCAAATGCTAACTTCTTGGAAAGTCCTCCGTCAAAATAAACAGAACAGAATGATAAAGCGGAATTGAGCGAATCCGATTTAATTGTACACGCACAAAATGGCGAGATTCAGGCTAAACGGGTCTTAGACCCGGCAAAAATACTTTAAAATAGTAATTAACTCAATACCAAAATGGGACATAATAATGCATTTAAATGAAACTAATTCACAAACTAATGAAGGAACCCCCAATAAGGCTATTCTTGTAACAGGAAGTTCTTCGGGAATAGGTCATGCCATAGCCACTTATTTGGCAAAAAAGAATTTTACCGTTTTTGCAACCGTTCGTAAAAAAAGCGATGTGGATAAATTGTCCACTTTGGGATTATCAAAATTAATTCCCACCTATCCTTTGGATTTGAGCCACTTCGATCACATAAAGGGAATCCAAGACTTTGTAAAGGAGAAGTTAACGGAACTCAGAATAAATGGATTATATGCCATAATCAACACAGCCGGTGGCGGAAGCATCACACCCATTGAATTGTTGGATCTAGAAGAATTTCACGCAGAATTGCAAACCAGAATTCTTGGGCCCGTCGCGTTGTTACAATCATTCTTGCCGTTAATTCGCAAGGCACAAGGAAGAATTCTTTGGATTGCTACCCCGGCGCTGCTTCCGAGTCCTTACCTTACGGATATTCATGCGTGTGATTTTGCGGTTAATTTTATTTCAAGAACATTAAAAATCGAATTACTGCCCTGGAATATCCCAAGTATACTCATCCGTTGCGGCGGCATCAAAACAGATGCTCCCATAAGGACCTATCGAAAATTGGATGCCAATATTAAAAAATGGCCCAAAGAAATTTATGGACTTTATGCCGATTCCTTGAGGAAAGTCAGAGAAGAATTCGAAGAATTCGATAAAAAAAGAACGGATCCGGAAAAGGTGGCAAAAGTGGTTCATAAAGCCCTTATTAGTAAAAATCCCAAAAGACGGTATCGAGTTGGCTACATGTCGGGGTTGGCGGCATTTCTTGAATTATTTCCCCAAACTATCGTAGATTCTATTCTGGAAAAAAAGTGGTCAAAATGAATGGGACGCAGGCGGCCATGGCCTCACCACGAACCCTGCCATGCGAGGCATGAATCGGCAAACGGATGCTTTACAAAGCGTGCCCGCACAGGTTAAATCGACCATTCGGTAGCAGACAATTTCAGAGGGTGATCGCTATGAAAAAATCAATAGTTTTAGCCAAAACCGTTTTTCTGGCAATTGTTTTCACTTTATTCCTAAACACACACTTATTTAGTCAGAAAACATTTTCTGCTGAAAAACAAACCCTTCTCAAGGTGGTTACCGGAATCCATTACACGTTTAACTATTTTGCGGACAAAATCTGGCCGGGGTATGATTTATCCAAACAGCCCTACATTGCTTATATGCCCAACGATTTTGTTCTCTATTTAAACGGATCCCACGCGCCAAAAGGATTCGTGCCCTACCCTTCGGACTGGCCTAATACGGATACCCGGGCTTACATTCATTACGGGGTTTATCGTAATTTGATTGGACAATTTGCTTTCGATTTTAAGGTCGATTCGATAATAACCTTCGCAATGGGTATTCCAAAAGATTTGTTGTTTTCTTTTAAAAATCCGACCTACATGTTATTCAGTTCTACCATTCACGAAGGATTCCATCAATTTCAACACAACCATTTCGGCGAAATCCCCTGGGCAAGGGAAGAATTGTACCCCATTCTGGATGTCGAAAACACCGCTCTGGCATCGCTGGAGATGCAAATTCTCAAAGATGCTTTGAAGGCTATGTTTCAGAATAACGAAAAGAGAGTGGAAATCTTGGCAAAAGAATTTGTCGCGGTAAGAGATTATCGCTGGAATCATGCCGAACCTTTTGTTCGAAAATACGAACAGGGGCAGGAAATCAACGAAGGAACGGCACGATATGTAGAAATGAAAGCCATGGATTGTTTTCTGAAATTGGATACGACCAAGATTCAAAATCACTTATTTAGAGAGATTAAAAAGGACATGTCGGGAATGACCATACGGAACCTATTGATTGGTGATATGAATGCACGCTTAAGCGGGCTGGCAGTGGCTCCGGACGATATGTTACGAAATCGGATTTACCCGGTCGGGGCGGCGCTCGGTTTTCTTCTGGATCGGTTAGGCATTTCCTGGAAAATGAAATTCCAAGCGGCCGGCTCCAACGTTTCGTTTCCGGGATTATTGAAAAATCGTTTTAAAATGGATTCGACCCAACTCCTGAATCTTTTTGAAAAAGCCAAGGCGGATTTTCATTACCCCGATATTAAGTCTTCCGCAAAGCAATTAATTCATCACTATTTTGCCGAATACAAAAAAGCCCTAAAAAAATTT
>JAADGR010000484.1 GCA_013152225.1 Calditrichota bacterium | reverse complement strand
GGCGGGATTCAGGTTTATTTTGTTGCCCGTTTCAATCGGCCATTTGCGGCATTCAGCACGTGGAGCGACGACAATTCCTACCCCGGAAAAACGACGATAAAAGGTGAAAAAATCGGTGTCGATCTGGGCTTTAAGAAAGATGCAAAACAGGTTGTGGAAATCAGGCTGGCCATTTCTTATGTCAGCATTGAAAATGCGCGCTTGAACCTGGAGACAGAAGCCGGAGGAAAAACATTCGACGAGATTCTGACCGCGATAAAAGCCGCCTGGGAAGAAAAGCTGGCGCTCATACAAATCGATGGCGGAACAGAACAGCAAAAACGAATTTTTTATACGGCGCTTTATCGCGCTTTTCAAATGCCGACTGTTTTCAATGATGTGAATGGCGAGTATCTGGGCTTTGATAAGAAAGTGCATCGGGCCAAAGATTTTCGTTATTTTACGGATATGTCGCTCTGGGACACGTTCCGCACCGTTCATCCGCTTTACACATTAATCGCGCCGAAAGATCAGCGCGATATGCTCGTCTCACTGGTGAAGATGCGAAAACAAGGCGGCTGGCTGCCGCGCTGGCCGTCCGGGAACGGTTACACAGGTTCCATGCTGGGCTCGCCTGCGGATATTGTCATTGCCGGTTCGTATCTTAAGGGCATCCGGGATTTTGATGTTGAAGCGGCATATCAGTCGATGCGGTCCGTCGCCACCGGCCCGACGCCGAGGGGAGCAGCTTTTTCTGGCAGGAGAGGAATCGCGCCTTATCTCGAATATCATTTTTGTCCGTCGGACCTGATGGATCAAGCCGTTAGCCGTACTTTGGAATACGACTATGCCGACCATGCCATTGCGCAGTTGGCAAAGGCGCTTGGTCATGAAGATGATGCAAAACTATTTGACAGGCATTCCCAATTTTACAAAAATCTTTGGAATCCGGAGACACAATACTTTCAGCCTCGTGATTCGCACGGCGTCTTTTTCGAGCCGTTCAAACCGTTGCTGCTGACTTATTTTGACAGGGGTGAAAAATATACGGATGACTATGTCGAAGGCGATGCGTTGCAGTGGCGATGGGCTGTCTTTTTCGATGCCAAAGGATTGATTTCTCTTTTTAAAGACCGGGAATATTTTGTCAGTGAACTCGACAACTTTTTCGCCAAAACCAATTCCAAAGTGGGATGGTGGAAACCGAGCAAATATTACTGGCACGGCAATCAGCCGGACATCCATGCCGCATACTTGTTCAATGAAGCCGGCCGTCCCGACCTGACGCAAAAATGGGCGCGTTGGATCATGGAGAAAAAATACAGCGACAACTTTATCGGCCTGGACGGCAATGATGACGGCGGTACACTCTCAGCCTGGTATGTTTTCAGCGCACTGGGACTTTACCAGGTTGCGGGAGCGGATGTTTATCAAATCGGCTCGCCGCTGTTCAAAAAAGCAGTGATTAACCTGGGAGGCAAACTATTGACAATCATTGCAGAAAATAATTCTCCCCAAAATATTTATGTGCAAAAAGTGTGGCTGAACGATACCCTCCTTGATCGTACCTGGCTAAAGCATTCTGAAATTGTGAATGGAGGTGTTTTGCGCTTTGAAATGGGTGCACAGCCGTTGTAACGCTGATTGCTGAATGAGCGGAGATGTGCGACATTTTACCTTTACTAAAGCTGCCGCCTGCTCGATGCTTCGCTTTCTATATTTATGTTCTTATCTTTTTAATGACCTTCTTCTATTTCTTTGATTCTTTGCTGTAATATTTATTTTCGCTCTTTTAAAATGTTTCATAAATCCCGGCCCAGATTATATAATCTGTATCATCGTCAAGTTCAGCGTTGGTGAATTTTTTATAAAATTCTTCCGATGCCAGTTAAGTTTTTATTTTTTATGCATAGGCTCAAGTCAAATTTAGAATTTCCCCCTTGAATTTTCTCGTCGACATCCTTATATTATTTAGCAATAACGTTTGAATAAGGACCAACCACAAATAAATACCAGGCCAATAATCGGAGGTATGCATAATGTCAGAATTAGATATTGAGGTCATTTACGAACACGCTGCAAAATTAACAGATAAAGATAAAATATCCCTTATTTCCAAATTGGAAAATGACATAAATAAAAAACACAATACGAAAAAGCACAAACTTGCCGAATTAGAAGGACTCGGAAAAGAGATTTGGGGAAAAATTGATACACAAGAATACCTGAGTGACTTGCGGAGAGAATGGGATGATCGATAAAATCTCCTTTCAGAAAGTTATGATCGATACGAGCCCCTTTATCTATTATATAGAAAAGCATAAACAGTACTTTCCGGTGATCAAATCCATTTTTGCTAAAATTGACAATCTCGAAATCTCATCTGTCACATCGACAATTACGCTTATTGAAGTACTAGTCCATCCGAAAAGAGAATCCAATTTTGAGCTTGAAAAACAGTATTTAGATATTTTATCGAATAATGCCAACTTGGAAATCATTCCCCTCGATGCCTCTGTCGCACGCAAGGCTGCCGAAATTAGAGCCATATACAATATTAAGGTTCCTGATGCTATTCAATTGGCTACAGGGATCAATAACAACTGTAATGTCTTCTTAACCAATGATTATGCATTGAAAAAAGTTGATGAAATCAGGGTAATAATTGTAAGTGATCTCCTCGAAGGAAAATATCCCTAGTTTTATGTCAACTCGTTTTAATTCATTGTAACCTGTTACCTGTTGTGGAACGGGTAATGGTAGAACAAAATTTTTCTGGAACGCTTATTCCCCAAGTTGCTTTGAGTTAAATCTATGGCCATCTTTTTACCACATCATCTTTTCCCTACCTTTTAAACCCATTCTATTATTATCTAAATCAAAATTTATTTTGGGACTATTTTTTTATCCGGCAAAGCACAACTGAACGCATTTTACCTTTACTAAAGCTGCCGCCTACTATATGCTTTGTTTTCTAAATTTACTTCCTTATCTGCACATAAATACTTTTGAGATGTGATAGCTTTAGTAAAGGTGCTTTGTAAGGAATGATCCACAGTGGATTTTTCTACTTTGTAATTGTCTATCTTGGCCGCTAATCCGTCGATTGCATTCATAATCAGATCGAATTTTTTGCTGGCGTCAACCTTGTTTTCAAGCCCATCAATTTGCAGAACCAGTCGAGTCAGGTTTTCTACCCTTTCCGAATTTTGCGTCACCTGTCCGTCGAGCATTTCCATGCTGCTTTATTCATGCGGCTGATACCTGATGTCGATTTTTCATCAACCATCAACTATTAATCATCAACCATTCACCTTCAATTAGAAAACTGTTTGAGTTATTCCCGCCCTTTGACTATATTCTCAAAACAAACATCACTTTGTCCGAGTTCAACCGAGGAGGCAACAGCCATGAAATCCTTCCTTTTTTTACTATTCACTTTTTTGTCGTTCTTTTCTTTTCAGACCGGAAAATCTTCAGCGAAAGCGTCCGCAGCAAATGATGTGTTGTCAGTTCAAAATCTGCGTTGTGAGAGTAAAAGAAATCCCCTGGGAA
>JAADGR010000485.1 GCA_013152225.1 Calditrichota bacterium | reverse complement strand
TCCCGAAAAAATTATATGTAAAAAGATGGCAAGTGAACTGAAATCACGCCCTTGCGAGATTTCTATTGGCTTTTTTTTAAAGCCAAATTCGGGCTTGGATTTATGAGATTCGTTTTTTCTCAGATTATATTCCCTTAACTTAACGGCAGTGAAGCTCCAGCTTGGGAACGAGATTCTCCACCCAAGAGTGATGTGTTACGTATTAAAATTGCTAAATTTAAGTTTTAAACGTCAAGATAGAATAAAGTTAATGTTAAGAAATTGTTAAGATAAAAGTACTTGATTCATAAAAAAAATAAAAGTACTTTTTTGTTGGCTTTTATAAATAGAGTTACTCGTAAAAAGTCCTAAAATGTCATTGCGAGCCAAGCGAAGCAATCTGGATGTCGGGTAAGGTGCTGTTATTTAGAGATCGCTTTCCCGATAATTCGGGATAGACTCTCGCTCTGCTCCTCGCGATGACATGCTTTTCCTCCTTTTACGAATTACTCATAAAAAGAAGAAATCGAAATTATGGCAAAAAAAATACTTGTAGTTGATGATGAAAAAGACATTATTTCTCTGCTTAAATTTAATTTGCAGGCAGAGGGGTACAAGACGGTTAGTGCAATGGACGGTGATCAAGCTCTGGTTTTAACCGAGGAAGAGAAACCTGATTTGGTTTTGCTGGATATTATGCTGCCGGACAAGGATGGATGGGAAGTCCTTAGGGAATTGCGCCAAAATTCAAAAACTGAAAATATCCCCATAATATTTTTAACAGCAAAAGACAGCGAGTTTGATGAAGTCCTTGGGCTTGAATTGGGCGCCGATGATTATATTGTTAAGCCGATTAGTATGCGCAAATTGCTGGCGCGCATTAAAAAAGTTCTTAAAAAAGGCACTTCCGGTGTAGGCAAAGAGGAAAACGTTATTCGTATCGGTGATTTGGAAATATATCCCGGAAGTTACAGTGTGAAAATTTCAGGTATCCCAATTACGCTAACAAAAAAGGAATTTAATATCATCACCTTTCTGGCAAAACGAAAAGGGCGTGTTATTACCAGAGACATTCTTTTAAATGAAATTTGGGGCGAGCAAGTCGTTGTTGTCGATCGTACTGTTGACGTGCATATTCGCAATATCAGAGAGAAATTTGGTCCCAAACATGAAAATTTAATTGAAACGATCAAAGGTGTAGGTTACAGGATCAGGAACGAGACTTGAACATGAGGATTTCTCTTCGCAAAAAGATCATTATCCTCACTATCTCTTTGTTGGTTTTTGTTACTCTTACCGCAAGCATTATTTCTGCTTTGGAATTGCAAAAATATTACAAGGCACAAATTCACGATCAACTTGAAACGCAGATCGATGAGGTTTCTTATCTGCTCATTCACACGAATATTGCTGCTTCGATCGCTGGTCGATACCGGGTGCTTGTAAAATATGTTCAGAAATCACAATTACGATTAACGCTCATCGATTCGACCGGCGTCGTTCTTTTTGATTCCAATGTTCCCAGGGATTCTTTGGTTTATGTTGAAAACCATCTGCACCGTCCGGAGATACAACAAGCCCTGGCGCACCGTATGGGGAGTGACGAGAGGCAAAGTGCCACGATCAATCAGCCTTTGTACTATGTGGCGAAAATATTTGACAAACCCAATACTGACGACGTTTTTCTCGACAAAGTCAGGTTTGTTCGTGTCGCGATTCCTCTGAAAAATGTGAATGATAAACTTCGCCAGGTGCGCTTAAAAATCTTCGGAGCAAGCGGGCTGGCCCTGATAATTGTCTCTGTGCTGAGTTTTTGGATCGCAAACAGGCTGACATATCCTATTCACAATCTCAGTCAGGTGGCTGAATCTATTAAAGCGGGGAATTCCGAAGCGCGGTTTCAACATCATTCGAAAGATGAACTGGGCGATCTCGCTGATTTATTGAATCAGATGCTGGATAAATTACGTGAAGACCTTGTGCAGATGAGAAAACTGGAAAAGATGCGCAGTCAATTTCTGGGAAATGTTTCCCATGAATTGCGTACTCCCATTTTTTCGATCCAAGGCTATTTGGAAACACTTTTGAATAATCCCGAGTGCAATAAAAAGACGCAACGCAAGTTTGTAAAAAAGGCTTATCGTCAGGCGACGCGGCTAAACAATTTGCTTACCGATCTCATTGATATTTCGCGCATCGAGTCCGGTGAGATGCGATTGACATTCACGGCGTTTGATATCCACGCCTGGCTGCAAAAAATGTTCACTGAGCTGCAGTCAACGGCGCAGGAGAATGATGTGAGCATAATCCTCGAAAAGATGAGTGATCAAAACGTGAAGGTAATTGGGGACAAACGTCGGCTCAGCCAGGTTATGACAAATCTTGTGGAAAACGCTGTCAAATATAACAGACCCGGCGGTAAAGTCATAATAGGAACACGGGACAAATTGAAAGAAGTGGAAGTTTTTGTAACGGACACCGGTCGGGGAATTCCTGAAGAGCATCTGTCGAGAATATTTGAACGATTCTACCGGGTTGATAAGGAGCGCTCACGCTCTGTCGGAGGGACAGGGCTTGGTCTGGCGATAGTGAAACACATTATCGAAGCGCACAAATCGAAAATTTACGTTGTGAGCCGGCCGGAAAAAGGATCAACGTTTCGATTTTCTTTGCGAAAAAAACTCTAGCAGAAAGCAGCGATGTTTGAAAATGAAAAAAATATGGACAGAAAAGTACAGGATTCACTCTTATGAGGTCGATTTAAGAGCCAGTGCGACATTGCCGGTTCTTTGTCAATTTATGCAGGAATCCGCATGGCGTCACGCCGAAAACATGGGATTTGGTTTTTCTTATTTGAAGGATCAGGATTTTGTCTGGGTCCTCGCCCGCCAGGTCGTTAAAATGAATGTCTTTCCCAAATGGGGAGACACCATCAAAATCGAGACCCAACCGCTGGGTGTGGAAAAACTTTTATTTTTCCGCGAATTCCGCCTGAGTGATGAAAATGGAAATAGTCTCGGCTATGCGGCGACTGCCTGGTTCATCATGGATTTGAAGAAACGACGGCCAAAACGTCCGGATAAATACTTTGGTGATCAACTGAATAAACTCGGCCTGGGAACCTTTGAAAAACCAGCCCGGTTGGAGGCGGATGACGCACTGGATTATTCTGAAAAAATTAAGGTCAGCTATTCTGATTTGGACGTGAATGAACATGTGAATAACGTCCGCTACCCCGGATGGATGCTGGATGCTTTACCGCTGGATTTTTTAAAAACTCATTTTGTTCGGGAAATGGAAATAAACTATCTGGCGGAGGCGCAGTACGGCGAAGATTTGCAGGTCGGTTATTGTGAACATGAGGAGCTTTTGTTAACCCATGCGGTCAGGAATGGGCAGGAAAAAGTCCTGTGCCGCGCGAAGACCAAATGGCAGACAGAAAAGGCTTGAGGAGACACAATCTTCCGGGCACTCTTGATAATGCCGGAGGCTCGTCAAAAAGCAACGAACCTGATTTTATAGGAGAAACTTTTATTATCGTACTATTTCATCTCT
>JAADGR010000375.1 GCA_013152225.1 Calditrichota bacterium | reverse complement strand
CGCTTACAATTGAAAAGGGAGGCGTTACCACTATCCGTCCCTATGGGACTACTGCCTTTAAAGTATCTTCTGTAATCACTTCTTACGCGAATATCCGTGCTTCAAGTTCTACAAAAACCCTTGGTGAAGCCGCTTATCCCTGGGGTTACTTGTTTGTGGCAGACAAGGCTTCAGATGGCGGTAATTATTCTACCTATTTTAACGGTGACACCCTGTTTCACACAGATGGAAGTGGTGTTACCAGATATTGGCTTTTTGATGGAACTAAATAAAAGGGGATTAAAAATGAGAGGTTTTCTGGTATTTATGTTTATATGCTTCATTCTTTTGGGTGTTACTGCTTACGTTGTTTTCAGTCCCGTGAAAAGTGTTGTAGAAATAAGGAACTATCGATATCCGACTTATGAGGAACAGATTTATATTGATGGAAATTCAGATACAATTATTTATCATTTTTACAACATCAATTAAAGGAGGAACCATGAAATCTTTTATCACTGTTTTGCTGATCTTTCTGGCTATTTACTTTGCTCCTGCTCCGGCACATAGCCAGGCGGTTCAAGCGCTTGACTCGACGGATTTGGGATTCGGAGTAGTTTCGAACGTTGGCGTCTATTACTTGGACGGCTCATTCAAAATTTTTGAGGCACCGATTGCCGGAGGTATTGTGTTTAAGCGCTGGGAGTGGTTGTGGAAGCCCGGACTTTATTTAGCGCCGACGCTTACGAACAGTGATAACGTGGAAGAGCAGGCAAAACTTGCTACTATTTTTTATGTGACGTTGCTACGGAAGATGTCATTGGGGTTTGGATATTCGTTTTGGATTTCCAGTCTGGGAGTTGTAGAGCCGAAAAAAGAGAATCTGTTTTTTGCGTTGTCGATTAAATTGACGGAGTAAAGCCATGAACAACTCAGTAAATTTTGTCCGTATAACTGATTCTGATGGGAATCCGGTTAAATTTGAGCGATACGATTGCGACAATGAAAAACAGCCTTATTGTTGTCCGGTTTGTGGCGGGAATGGCTTGGTGCCAAATGGCTTTTATCGTCAAGTTGGTGGCAAATGGATGTCAACGAGCTTGGAGCCCGAAAAATGTCGGAGTTGTAATGGAACTGGAATTGTTTGGGGTTGATATGAATCAAAAGCGTTTTGAACTCGTTAAGGCGGAATTGTTGCGAAGAATACGGAAAAGCATTAAAGAACATGAAGAAGGGCGGAAAAGATTTGAGAAATATTTTGATTTTTCAAAATATGATGAGCATTATTTTGAAGATTTGGAGAAAATGGTTTAAATCATCCCACAGGGCATTGCGTCCCTGTGCCCCCGGAAGCCCTGCGGTTCCGGGTTAAGGATCGGGGAGTCCCCGGTCGCCAGCCAAGGAGTCGCTAAGCGTCTTTGCGGCTGGTCTATTAGCTCCCCGGGGTAGTTTCAAAGCTACCCCGGGATAAAAAAACAAAATGGAGGACTTATTATGTTTGTTGAAAGAGTTTCAAAAGATTTGAAAGATTTTACACGTGAAGAATTAAGCGAAATTGAAACAAGAGCTTTGACTCTTGCAAGTATCGAGGGATTAAATTGGGCATGGCAAAGAGCTTACTTGGAATTGGCTGATGCTTGTAACAAACTGGATGCAATGATTGCAAGGTCAAGTGCAGTAAGGACGAGCATTGATGAAGTAGAAGAATTGGGCAAATAACCATTGAGAATTGAATGACCTGGAAACGTAAAACATTTTCTCTGACTACGCTGATTTTCTTCGGTTTTTTCTGCTTTATGGCAGGATGGTCGTTTTACGGATATGCTGTGAACGACCACCCCGATAACATGAATTTTATTTATTCGTTAATGGATTTGATCACTGATATTTCAGGCGAGTCCACGGTGCTTTCAGGGACGATGGCATTGCTCTCGCTCGTGGCAATGTTTTTCTCGGCAAAATGGAGACATGGAAAGTGAGCTATGTTACCAAGAAGCAATTCGAGGAGTTCAAAAAAGAAATGATTGCAGATATTCGCCAGCAGGTTTACGATGGCATCGCATCGGTTGAAGAGGCAAAGCGCACAGCAGAGATTCTACTGGAAGCCAAGAAATACAATATCGAGCGTCTCGTGTCCGAGGCAGTTCAGCGCACGGTGAACTCGAAAATTGATATTCTGCGTAGCGAGGTAAAAGAGTATCATCAGCAGCTCTTGCAACTTCATCATGAGCACCTGCAATACCATAAAGAAAATGAGCACAATTGGGGATTTGTGCGGCGCTGGCGGCAACGCTACGACAAAAATCCAATCAAGGCCATTACGCAGGTGGTGCTGATTATCCTTGCGTTTTTTTCGCTGATGATTTACGAGACCCGCAGCTATATCGCGGAATTGATTTCCCATCTTTTCAAAATGCTGAGGTTTTGAAATGTATGAAATAGTAACCAAGACAGAAATAAAGGACTGGTTGGGGATCGCTTCGACCGATACGTCGAAAGATTCCTTTGTTGAGACGCTACGTGATGCCGTGACAAAAATCGTTGAAACTTATATCCAGAAGCCAGTTATTACTCGCCAGTTCACCGAATACCACGACGGCGAAGGCAAATCCACGTTGCTGCTGGACCAGTACCCGGTTTATTTGACGCGAGACTCTAATAACGATCCCTCGAATATGTCGATTTATGACGACACCGATCGCGGATTTTCAAGTTCGTATTTGATTTCACCAGAGGATTACACGGTTGACGAAGACACCGGGCTCGTGAAACTGTATGGCAGCGATACCTTTTTTGCAGACGGCAAAAACAATGTCAAAGCCGTTTACTGGGCGGGGCTGAGTCGCTTTGAAGTTGTGTCGGGACAAAATAGTTATCTTGTGTTAAACGAAGATGAAACCGGAGATACCACGACCGATATTACGGCGGGTAAATACAGTGCCGAGGACCTGGCGTCACAGATTCAATCGGATTTGAATGATAACTCGAGTTTATCCGGGACTTATACGGTGACTTATTCGCATGAAACCCAGAAATTTACTATTGCAGTGACCGGAGTAACGTCAGTGGCATTTAAATATTCTTCAAGCACCATTGCAGAGTTGATTGGCTTTTCAGCGGATCAAAGCGGGACGTCTTTGGTTTCTGATACGCCGGTTACCGGCGTTCCGCATGACATCCGTCTTGCCGCGCAGCAAATTGCGCTTTATCTCTATGAGATGAGCGGGCAGTCTTCCACTCATTTTCAGAACATTGTCTCCCGGGCAACTCCGGAAGGCGGAACGCTGCGGTATCTGCAGGATCAGTTACCGCCAGTAGCCAAGATGATTCTTGATCGTTACAGGAGGGTTTCGGTGTGAGACATGCGGCGCCAATAGAATTAAAACTTGACGACGATGAAGTGATGAAAATGTTCTCGAAATTCAGCAACTTAAAGCTGGAAGTCTGGCGCACGGCAATGGCGAAGTCGATCCAGCATGTCGGACTCGTGGCGGTGTCGGATTTCATGAAGCCTCACGCGGTGGCAGCGGGGGAATACGGACGACCTGGTGGAACAAGGCGAATGAGCAGGCGCGCAGGCGGGACGAAGTTAGGTATTTTGACTACTCGGCTAAGTAAATCGATCATGAATCAGTATGCACCGGCATCAGCAGGTAGTATGGCAGGCAAAAAAGAGGGGGTTCATAAAGTTTTAGTGACTCAGCGCGAAATTGTTGGCGTCAAAGGTTCTCGGGTGCCATATGCTCGCATTCACGAATTTGGCGGCCGTGCCGGGCGCAATCACGCAGCGGTAATTCCAGCAAGACCATATTTGATCCCGGCACTGCGGAAATCAAGGCGCCAGGTTAATGTGTTTTTTGAAATTGCAATCAGGAAATTAGCGGAGATGAGCGGTGGCAAGTAAGCGCAGACAAATACTCTCGGCTTTGAAATCGGCAATTGACGACATTACAACGGCGAATGGCTACAACAACGATCTCCAAGGGAATTACCTTGATTTCGTCATGTATGACGCTGTGAAATCTTATCCGGCAGTCACGTATATTGTCGGAGATTCTGATTATTCGCCGCTGGCATATGGTCAAAATGCCCAATACGCTGCCGGAAGTGGTTACAACAGTGTCGATGGTTGGGACATTTCGGTAATTGGGTATGTGAAAGCAGATCGTGACACTTCGTTTTCCGGGACTTTGAGCACGGCAATCGAGGATTTGATCGAAGACATCTTGAAGGCGGTGCTGGGAGATCATACGCTTGGCCTTTCGTTTGTGCAGAACATTTATCTCGTGCGAATCCTGCGCGATACCGTCGATGAAATGCATGGGATTTGTCAAATAGATTTTGAGGTGAAGTACGATTTCACAATTGATGCGCCGTAAAAAAAAGAGTTATAAACTATGATAATGAAATGGAGAGTAACCGGGCCAGATATTCGCTGTAAGAATATAATTTCGCGGCAGAGCGATAAGCGATTTGGCCTTACTTGCAATCGTTTTTTGATGGAAGTTAATAGCCGTGGCGAGGCCGCTGGAAAGATAAAGTGTCCTCGCTGCGGCGCAATCTACGAAATAAAAAAAGGGGAGCTGATCCTCTTAGCTCTTACTAAAAAGGAGGATTAAAACATGGGACAGGGATTCACGACACGGGCGGCAATCGCAAAACAGTCGGCATTTGCTACTGCGGTTTCAGTAAATTGTGTGCTGCCATTTAACAGCGAGTCCATCAAGCGTGTGCGGCCGCTGATGGATCGGGCGTATTTAAGCGGAATTTCCGGGTTCAAAAAACCGAAATTCCCTATTCAGCGGGCCGAAGGCGCAATTTCCGGCGAGGCCGTTTATGATGAAATTGCTACCGATCAGATCGGATGGGAACACATTGTCATGGGCGCGCTGGGCAGCGGCGCATATGATGCCACGAATTTGTTGAACCGCTACACCGTGGCTGACAGCCTGCCGTCATTTACTGTTGCGCTTTTGAAGCGCTCGGGGATTGTTTGGGAAACCGTCGGCGCAAAGATTAATTCCCTGGAAATCAGCGGTTCAGCAGCGGATCAGATTTTGACTTGGAACGCAGATGTTATTGGCGGGAAACTCTTGGTTACCGGAGACTCCGGGATAACGAACACCAGCACGACTTTCGCGGGGCTTACTCCGGCGAACGTGCCGACTCCGCTTTTGTTCAGCGACCTCGATTTCAAACTCGCGGACACGGCGGATGCGCTGGCCAGCGGTGACAAACTCAATATCAGCGAGTTCACGCTTACGATTTCGAATAATCTCGAGGATCCGAAATACGCGACGCCGGACGCCAGCACGCACACCGACTCTTCGATGCCGATTGAGCCGAAGCGCAATGGCTTGCGCGAGGTGACGCTTCAAGTTACATTCCCGCGCTATGACACCGAGAGCTGGATTCAGGCTCTGGCTTCAGCGACTACGTATCAGGCACAGATGACGTTTTCGAATGGCAGTTATACGTTCACGATTTATCTGCCGACACTGGTGGTCCAGGAGCCGACGGCGGAAGTTGGTGGCCCCGAGATTTTCGGACAGACCGTAACGTTTAAGGCTTTCTATAATGACGGCCAGAACACGGTGATGACTGATGCGGCATCAAATAACATTACCGGCGAGATCGAAATTGAGGCCAAGACGGCACGCACTTCGGTTCCGGCTTAACAACGAGGTGGGAAATTGGGCTTTGGCGCAAAGACAAAATTTGCTTTCAAGATCGAAAGCAGTTTCGGCACGCCTGTAACGGTTGGCAGCGGCGACCTTGTGAGTGCAAAAAGCGGCTCAATTGCACCGCAGGAAGACGTCGGCCGTCAGCAGCGTGATTTCGGCGGCCGCAAGATGCCGGTGACCAAGAAAGTCGGTGGTTTTGGCTCGGTGGAGTTGGAACTGCACTACGGCGCGGTTCTGCAAATACTGGCTTCAGCGCTGGGGCAAAGCCACAATGCGAACTCGCCGTATAATACCGGAACGGTTTATCGGCACTATCTTGAGCCGGTTCTCGGTAAACTCGCCGGTGATTGGTCGGCATTTGATGATTCATCAAGCTCATCTCGCTGCACCACTGGTATTTTGGCAGTTGACAGGGACGGCGTAATCTCGCAACTGGAAGGCGCGTATCCGACCTCATTTGAATTGCGGTTTTTAAATGGTATTTGCTCGGGGACGGTGCAGGTTGAAGCCAAGAAATACGAGCATAAGCCCAGCGAGAACACCTCGAGTTCGTCTTGGACATTGCCGAGTGGCGATGCTGTTGTATTCGCTGACGCCCAGATTTTTATTAAATTAAAAGATGAGTTCGTGGTCACGGCTTCAAATAATGTTGTTGTCGTTAACGAAGGCTCGGCGGCGGTAAATATTACTCTGACCGAAGACACTTACAGCGGTGAGACCCTGGCTGATCATATTGAAGCGCAGCTTAATGCCAGTTCGTCATTGTCTAATAATTACTGGGTCGAATACCGGCCTGGGCAGCGGAAGTTTTTTATTTATTCCAGTGCCAGTTTCAGGGTTGAGGGAGCGAACACGTCGATGACGGCAGACGATCTGCTTGGATTTCGGCAGACGACCGGGTATGCAAATTTTCATGCTTCTGATTATTTGGCCAAGCCAAGCACAATTTCTGACTTTGGCTCAGGCGATGCATTGGTCGCGGCTTCGGCGACGGTTCAGTTCTCCCGCACCGTGGTGGCGAAAACAGACGCCAGTAGCGGCAAGAGAATCCCTGTTCCCCATGTCACGGATTTTAATTGCAGCGGCGTCATTACCTTGCATCATCATGAAGACCTTGATATTATCGAAAAAGCCGGATATTTTTCTACTTATGAGATGAAAATTGTGGCGACATCTGGCGATTACAAAATGAATATTTATTTACCGCAGGTGTTCTTTAATAAGCCGACCGCCGGGGTGCCCGGGCCCGCGCAAATCCGCCCGACCCTGCCGTTTGTCGCTGTTGATCCGGCAATTGTAAACGTGAGTGCGTTTGTTAATTTGGATGCCAACAACTATTTCTTGAAGCCGATGCCGGACTTCCCGTCGGCTACTGATGAGGCGTGTTATGCCTTCGCATCGATGGGACGGAAACTCTATGCTACTTCTCTGTCCAGTGCATCGGCAACGATTTATCTGTACCGCCTCGACTACAATTCCTGGTCGGTTGAGACGAGCTGGGCGAATGATATCTCCCGGGCGATGACGTCGTGGAAAGGCAGTATTTATATCGGTTGCAAAAACGGGAAAATCAAGCAGTGGGACGGCTCAACTTTGACTGACGTTTACACGTATTCGACAGTCGAATGGGTGGATTTTGAGGTTTTTGATGATAAGCTCTGGGCAATTTCAAACACGGGGGTAATTGCTTACACAAGCGACGGCACGACCTGGACAAATTCTTACACTGGCGGGACTGCTGGGTGGATGCTAAAAGTTTATGACGGCGAACTATATGCCGTGGTCACGGCGACAACGGGGAAAGTCCTGGCTTACAACAGCGGCACCTGGTCAACATCATATGATTTCGGCGCCAGCTATTCGTGGATGAGTTTGGAGATATTTAATCGGCGTTTATATGCGGTTGGAGACTCGAACTTGCGGGAGTATGATGGCTCGAGTTGGTCCAGTTTAACGGCATTCACTACGACAATGCGTTATATCAAGGCATTCGGCGGATATTTGTTTGCGTTTCCGGATGGAGCGTCGCAAGATATTTACGTTTACGATGTCGCCAATCAAAGCCAGGCGGCGCTGACTTCGTCATTTGGCAAGACCATAAACCGTCAGCCATTCGTATTTGAGGGCAAATTACTGGTTTCCACAACCGATATAAAGCCGTATTTTTACGAGAATCCGAGGCGGTTGTTTATTACTTTGGAGAATGATGTTTCGAGTAATCCGTTGTCTTAGAATTTAAGAAGTAATTTGAAATTAGCAGACAATTTGAAGTTTGCAAAAACAGGAGCAAAAAATGGGTAAAAAAGAGCAGCAGCACAAAGTCGAGGTTAAAAAAGTTGAGCACGTCAGGGACGATGTGTATTTCGTGGCCTTTGATTTTAACGGCGAACCGCTAACCGACTTTTTCTCGCTTAGTGGCGTTGAGAATGCGTTGAAAACCACCACCAAAGCAGGGGCAAGAATCATTTTGAATGAAGTGAAGAAGGCAATTAATGCCGAGATCAGTAAGAAACATCTAAAGTTTAATAAGGAGGAGAAGGCAGATGAGTTTAAAGTTGATAACCAATCAAGAGAAGCTAAAACTTGAATTTCACGGGGCGACGTTTTATTATCGTCGCACCTTGCCGCTGGATTACAAGGCCATCGTCGATAAACATACCGTGCGCGGGAAATTAGATTTTGATGCGGCCATGAAGGAGACTTTGGAAAAGTATGTTATCGGTTGGGAAGGGGTTGTGGATGATGACGGAAATGAAGTCGAGTTTAAGCCCGACCTTTTGTGGCAATTACCTGATGTTGTTCATGTGGCGCTTTTCACAGCGATTCGAGGAGTAGGAGACGGAAAAGCGACAATCGAGGAACTGGAAAAAAACTTGTCGGGCGAGCAGCGGTGATGGCGCAGTTCCGCGTCGCGCCAGGCCATTGCTCGCAGTGCCGGGAGACCAATGCGAAGACAAACCGTTTGCCGCCATGCGAGAGAGATGAGGGGAAATGTTATGTTACCAATCGAAAGCCGGATGATGCGGAGTTGCCAATGCAGCCGCTTCCCCAGGCGAAAATATATGAGATGATCTGGCAGGAGACGGTTTCAATTTCACCAAAGGAGACTTATGAGTTCTCAAGAAAAAATGGCAAGCACACGGAGACGGTGCGACGGTATTTGCCGACACTCGAGAAACTTGAGCTTGTGCTTGATTCAATAAATATTGACGATCGTGCGTCAGCGGTTTATTTTGTGTCGGTTTTACATCGGGCATTTATAGAGGAGATTTTGAGAAGTGGCCAGTGAACTGAAAGTCATTATTCGAGCGATTGATCGAACCAAACAAGCAGTGCGCTCAGCCGAGACTGGGTTTCAAAAACTCAGTAATAAGGTTAAAAATATTTCTTTTGGCCAGATTGCCATGCTCGGCGGGGTGGCATATGCGGCGAACAGGCTGATCAATATTTATGGAGCTCAAGAACGAGCAGTGGCAAGGCTTGAATCGGCCATGAAGAATGTCCGCACCGCCGGAGCTGGTGCCACGAAGATGCTAATTGAACAGGCCCGAGCCCTGCAGAAAGTAACCACATTCGGCGACGAACAAATTATCTCTGCCCAGGCAATGCTGGCAACATTTCAACTCAATGAAAAGCAGATTGCTGAAATCACGCCACGACTGCTCGATATGGCGGCGGCAACGGAGAAAACTACTGGACGCACCGCTGATCTCGAGCAAATTGCCATTGCGCTTGGAAAGGCATTCACCGGGCAACCTGGATTGTTATCACGCTATGGCGTAGTTCTTGACAAAACAGCAGTAAAAACTCAAGGATTTTCAGGCATCATAAAGTCGTTGGATGATAATTTCAAGGGCATGGCACAAACAATCGGGCAAACTGGCACCGGCCAAATGAGACAAGTAAAAAATGTAATGGGTGATTTGTCGGAGGTATTTGGGAAATTCTTGGTAAAAAATGTTTTGCCACTTGCAGTTGCTCTTTCTGATTTGGCCCAAAAATTTATGGAATTACCAGGCCCAATTCAAAATGCGACTATAGCTGTTGTTAGTCTTGGCGGAGCATTAAGAGTTCTCGGCGTTTCTGCTGGTGCTATTACCGGACCACTTGGTCTTATTGCCATGACCGCGGCCGGTATAGCTTCGGCATTATCATCTATAGCCGATGAAACGCAGCAAATGCTTGATCAGGCTTATCGGGCGCAGCAAATTGCACCGGCTGAGCAGGGTTGGAAGAAAGCCGTTGAAGATTATCGCCGCCGCATGGGTGTGGTAAAAGATTACTACCAGAAAAAGCAAGAAATCGAGATTCAATACGCTGACTTCAGCGAGGAATTGGAACAAGAGGCCACTGACCGCATGTTCGACATGTATATGAAGGACTTGCTTGGCCGAACACAACTCGGAATTAAATTTTACCTTGCTGACAAGGAAATCCGCCTCAAAGTCGAGGATGATGTATTAAAATACAAACGCGATAAATGGCGGAGCTTTGAAAACTACTTTTTCTGGCTTACTCGCCGGATGAACAACAATCTCAAATATGCCGTGCGCGATGCCGCGGATATTGGTATAGAACTTGCCCAGAAAATCACCGCTGAGTGGCAAAGATTTGCTTGGAATGCAGGCTCGGCAATTTCAAATGGCATCGGCCAGGTAGCCATCGGCGGGCTGGAGCGCTGGTTTGACCGGGTATTTGCTCGGGCCCGGGGCGGCTTTGCAAGATTAACAGCCAGTATTATCGAGTCATTTTCACAAATGCTTATCCGCATGGAGATGGAAATGCTGGCCTCGAAAGTCTATCAATTCCTTGCCGGGAGTGGCGGATTCTTGACTGCCGGTGGGATTCTCGGCTTTGGCCTGGCGGCCATCGGTGCATTTTTTCAGCACGGCGGCACCGTGCAACCGATCCCGACTGTGCCAATCTACGCCCAGTCCGGCGTTAACCTGCCGGTGCGCGGCACCGACTCCGTCCCGGCGATGCTGACACCGGGCGAGCGAGTCATCACCCGCGAGACCACTCAGCGCCTCGGCGACGAGTTCTTCGACAGACTCGAAGCCGGGCTCTCCGCCGGACAGACCACGGTGAATGTGAATTTGAGCATCAGCACCGTTGACGCTGCCGGATTGCGGGAGTTTGTGCGCTCGGGAGAGTTCCGGCGCGAGCTTATTGAGGCAATTAATGACGGCGTCGTAAAACTTCAGGCTGGCGGTGCAATTGTGGAGGGGAGATTATGAGCATTGTCTTTCAGAAAAGCGGACTCTCGGATTTAACAATTGAAGGCGGGCGGCTTTACCCGGTTTCCGAGCCTATCCGCGCCAATCAGGAGCGCTACCTCACCGAAGACAATTCTCCGAAAGTCGTGAATTATGGCGATCCCCTGAAACTAATTAAACTTGTTCTCGATGGCCTCACCCGTGACAACTTCGACGGCACCGTAAACGGACTCAAGACCTGGTTCGAGAACTCGTCAATAAATTACTCCGAGAACAATTTTACAATGGTTGATGAGACCGGGCAGAGCCGCACGGTCAGGCTCTGGCAAGATGACCTCGACATCAAAGAGACATCGCCAGGCGTATTTCAAGTGACTTTGACGCTGCTGGAGGAGTAAGATGCTCACGCTGCCGACAGAAATCAGTAACAACAAAGACAAAACCAGCATCAAGCCCGTGCTCTTGCTTGAGCTTTACGATATCCCCTACCATATCGCATCAAAATATTACAAACTGACGGTTGGCTCCGGGACAGATGGTGTTACCACTGGAACCACGACATTTACTTCGGCGACAGCGACTTTTGAAACCTGGGGCGCCAAGCCCGGCGATATCATTTATATCGACGACGATGGCGCTGAATACGTGATCTCATCAGTCGATAGTGAAACCCAGGTGACGCTGACGTCGGTGCCATCAACCGGCACGGGGCTGACCTGGGAATACCGGCAGGTGTATTATGATCTGATGAAAGGCGGGGTCTCGCTCTCGCTTACCAATACCATCCCGCAGCTCGTGAACGGGCTTTCATCTGTCAGCGGAGCAGTGCTGCCGTTGTTGGACTGGCGGGGCACGCTGCGCGGTGATATCATTGGTTCAACACCGGATTTAACGAACTCGGAGACCAATCTTTACCTGAAATTCGATACCTCGTCAGCGGCAAAATCGGGGGCACTAAAGATTTACAGCGGCGTGGTAGCGACTTACAGCATCAAACGCGATGTGATGACGCTGCGCCTCAAAGGCGCGCTGCGGGACTACGGACTTATCCCCGGCACGGCTTTGAGCTCCACTTATCCCGATGCCGATTTCGAGGAAAATCAGGCTGAGCCGTTGCAATATGGTGATTTCTCCTGGACATTGGACCCGCGCTATTACGATGATTTTGATTCTAATTTTCACGGCCTGGCACTGGTGCCGTACGTCGGGCTTGACTCCAGCGGAAGCAAGCAGTTTCATGTGGCTTCGCATCAAATGCATAACATGCCAACGGCTACGGATTTGACCGATCTTTACGGAGACTCTTATTTCTTTTTGCGTAGAGACAACAAATGGGTGATTTACTCCTTTACCGGCACGCCGGTTGTCAGTAACTCTTCAAGCGGCTGCACAATAACCGGTGGGACATCGGATTACTGCTATACTTTGGAGCCGCCGACCGAATCGCACAGCGACGGCACCCACACGCAGCCGACCGATTGGGCTGAGGCCGTGGACGGCAAGTCCTCGACAGCTGCGAGCGTCATCGGCTCAACGCAGCGCCTGATGATAAAGACTATTAACATCGACAACTACAGTGAGAACGAAATTATTGAGCCGGGAGTAGCGCTAATAGTCAATATTTCCGCTGTCACTGGCGGGACGGCCGGAAATTACGGCAATATCAGGATTCGTTTGATTTCCGATGATTCTATTGATACTGATACCCAGATCACCGGGATCGGCTGGTATAATATTTCGACCTCGTTAAACGCGAGTGACGTAAACTCCTATTACGTTACTGTAGAGCCAATTAACACGGCGACAACGGTCGAAGTCTCGGCGGTGCTTTGGCGCATCCGCGTGCAGGGTTACAACCCCGACAACGACGGCAATTTCGTTTATTTGAAATGCCAGGGCCGAGAATACTCGGGCACCTGGGATTCGCGGAAGACCAGCGGCAATCTAATCGAAAACCCGGCTGATGTGGTGGAGTCCATCATCCGCGACGAGTTTGGTGACACCGATATTGACACCGATACCTTTGACGATGCAAATTCCACTTTCACAAGCGTCGATTTCGCGTATTCGTTTGTCTATCAGAAATACTGGCAGGACATACTCGAGGATTTGTGTCGGGCATTTAATTTTTCGATCGTGATTTCTGACATCGGCAAGTGGCGGCTTATCATGCCGGATGTAAGTAATCTGAATTTCACGAGTTCGGGCACCGGCACACCAGGGAATGAAGATATTTATACAGACTCGCCAACACTGTCGAGCGAGGAGTATCAGCAGCACCCGATTTTTCAGGGTTCGTTTGAGCTGAGTCGTAGTGTCGAGACCGATGTTTATGGCAAGGTAACGGTAGAGTATAATCAGAACATATTGAAGCGCAGCAGTACCGGGACGGGTCGGGAGATTGTGGTGCAAAATCTTTATATCGCTGACTCCACCAGCTCCACGAACTTCCGCGGCGTAATTGACGGGTGGCTGCAAAATCAGAAGTGGGTGGTGCGATTTGAAACTTTTTACAATGCCATCGGCATCGAAGTCGGTGATGTAATAAATATTAGGCATGATGACTTGAATGATTCGATTTTGTATGCAACGGTAAACACACAGAAATGGTTGGTAGTAGAGGTGCGGAAAAACTGGCGGCCAAATCGGATTGAGGTTGTGGCGGTTGAACTATTAACATAGAGGAGCATCAAAATGTTTGACAAATTAAAACTTTGGCTCATCAAACAAATAGGAGGAGTTATGCTAAAGAAAATTTTAGGCGAAAAGAGCACGTATATCATGTTTGTGCTCGCCGTGGCGGTGGTGTTTGGCTGGGTGACTGGCTATCTGTCCGAGGAAATCACGGTCACGCTGATTGGCTTGCTTGGATTTGCTGGGTTAGCGGGGTTGCGGCAGTTCATTGATTCCAGCGGATACAAGACCTATATCCTGGCATTTCTCGGCGTCGTTGGTGTGTTGTTGCAGGTGTTTTTTGACTGGTTCACGCCGGATATGCTTGGAAAATGGTTGATGATTTGGGGACTGCTTGGTGGCGCTACGTTAACGCATGCGGTGGCGAAGGAGAAGAAGCTAAAGAAACGGTAGCAGCTTATAAGTCATAGTAGCTTATAACAAAAAGGTTTAAGTAGCTAAAGCAGCTTAGTAGCCATAAGACGGCGCGGCCTCTCCTCCGCGCAGAAAGCCCGGCACGTGCAAGGACAGCATGGCCGGGCTTTTTAAATTAACAAGGATATCCCTCTTGTAAATATCCATTAGGATCGGTGTAAAAATGTTCTTGATAATATTCACATTTTTCGTTTTCACAAATATAAATATCTCCAACTTTGTCTATGTAAATTGGAGTCCAATAGTTTCCTTTTTTAAATTTGCCGTAATAATCTTCCCATTTTAATTCTTCACCACAATACGGACATTCCATAATCGCACTCCTGTAATTATTATAGCCGGGGCGACTGGATTTGAACCAGCGACTCCCTGTTCCCAAAACAGGTGCGCTTACCAAGCTGCGCTACGCCCCGTTGCTTTTTAATTAATTATCAAACCAAAACACAAGATGGATGTCTTCAATTTCTTCGGGATAATCATTGCGGTATTCATTAAAGTGTCCCCAACCATTTCCGCACAAAAATCCCCATTGATAATATTCTGGCTCCCAAAATTTTTCTCGTGGAAACAATGATTTGTGAAACTCAATCACTTCTGCGATTTCATCAGCATTAAGCCATGAATAACTGTGACCATCTGTCCTCCAATCTTTAGCTTCAAACTTAACAACTTCCGAAATATCTTCTGGTAATCCTCGCGGTTCCGAAATCGGCTCAATGTCGTAATCATTTCTTACATTCGCCATTTTCGCAAAAAGTTGATAATTACGCTCCAGGCGTGGCTGTGAATAAGTATGCCACTTGCCGTTTAATTTGATTTCAAAAAATGCGTGAATATCACATCTCATGATTTTCTCCTTTGTTTAATAATGGTAATTTTATTTATATTTTATCTAATTTTACCCAACCTCGTTTTTTAATCAAAATATTTCCAGCAAATGCTGAAATGATTTCTTTTGCTTCATAAACTGCCCACCAACAATTTTTCTCATTTGCTTTTGATTGAAGATTATACAATTCCAATAAATCTTCATCACTTAGTTTTTCCATTTCATTGATTAAATTATTAAGCAAATGAGTAGAAATATCACGCCACTTAAATTCATTCTTTTTCACAATATTCTCCTTTGTTTTATTTACTTGATACCCAATGAGTTACTATTGGCATGATTACGCCAATAGCGTCAGTATGATCAGGCAACACAGTAATTTGGTTGTTGCAGATTAAACTGTCATCAATTTTCTCAAAATCATGCTGCCCAAAACACAACGTCACATATTCCGTGCCCATCGCATCGGCGAGGTCTTTGAGTTTCTTCGCATTAAGCGTTATCATGAAAAGCGGTTTCTTGGATTTTCGAATGGCCTGGCGGTAAATATCTTTAATCCGTTGAGGATATTGAGCTTCCACAGGCTTCTCGCCATGAACAATTGACATGCCATTCACAGTTTTCTTGATCCAAGTCTTCACCTCATTTTTTTTGACGACAATATGGGCATCCTTTTTCTGGATGTGCCGGTTCCCGGAAACGGCGTACTTGTAGAGACTTGTAGGGATAATTGCGGGTTTATCATTTTTCGTTTCCGTGACTTCGACAAATGCAGCGGCAAAGCCGTCGGTGGCAACCAGATGCCTGCCGGTAAAGCAAATATGTTGCAATGCCGGTCTTTGTCCGTCTTTTGCCACGATTTTGTGGAGTTTGAATTTGCGCGGGACTTTCATTGGTTTCTCCTTTATTTTTTCATTAGCTCTTCCATTAATAATCTGCAAATATGACCAAGTAATACCCGTTTTTCAGTCGTACTCGAAAGAAAATTAATGGAATCAGCGTGATATTCTGCTTTCACCGTTCCTTTTTTGTCGTTGTAAATCAATACGAAATGATGATATTCCGGGTTGATTTTTGCAGTAACAGATACTCTTACCGGAATTCTAAAGGCTTCCAAATTTTCAATCGGTGAGTAGTAAATTGTCGGTAACTCATCTTCAATAAGTGACGGCAAATTCGTCAATTCCATCAGATAGTCAATGCGCTGTTTCAAGTGTTCGTTTTCCCGCTTTAAACGATCATTCTCATAGATGAGTTTTAATGCTTTTTCTTTTAAACGGTCAATGATTTCGTTTAAATGATTTTCCATTATCTTCTCCTTTCGTTTTTACATCATTACTAACTGCCTGCCCATCATTCCCACCAGCATTTCCGCTCGTTTTTTGGCTTCGCGATAGGTCGGGCCGTATTCGTAAATGATTTGATTAGTGTCTGGAAGATAAATCTCAGCGGCCCAGAAATCCCTGAGGCGCGTTGGGTCAACGCTGCCCCATTTGTTTTCGGTAATGCTGAGTAAGACTGCTTCTTTTTGGTTAGTCATCTTTTAGTTCCTCCTTGATTTCAATTGCAATTGAAGCGAGGCGATATGCTTCTCTTATTGCGCCTTTATCTGAGTAAGCGGGTTCATTATAGCGCAGCATTAATCCCTGCAAAATCGTTGCAGCGAAGTAATCAAGCAACGACATGCCAGGATAATCTTCTGGTGCGCCGGGTGTACCAATAACAGGAAATGCAGGCCCGCCATCATTTTGCTTTTTCATTTGTTTGCTCCTTTTAGATTTTTATACCAGTTGTTCGTCTTGTACTATGAATAATTATGATTCCAGTTATCAACCACCATTCGCCATTTAAATTATCCCAAAAAAATTGAAGGCTATGAGTATCTTCGTTAATTATTTTTGCCAGTTCTTTTTCTATAATATTTTTTAAACTCTCTTCAATTTTGTTTTTTTCTTTTTTTATATCGCATTTTAAAACATGTGTTGCTTTAACTATTATTTGGCTATTTATAGTAATATCCATTTTTATTTACCCTCCACGGTTTTTGATAACTGTTTGACCAAGTCCTCGGCGCGCCAGCGCTCGGTAAACGGAATTACCAGCACGACCATGCTTTGTTTGCCGTTACCAGCAACCCCACAGCGCCCGACGTAGTAGCCGTCGTTAATCTGCACAAAAAACGGTTTTAGTTTTTGATATGTTTTTAGGTTCATGATACATCCCCTTTATTTATAGTGTTTGCTTTTTGCAAGTTTTACCAGCGGTTCAACCTCTCTTTTTAATTCGTCAGAGCATTTCTGCAATACCTCATCTAATGTATTGCCGATTGGTTTATCTTCATAAACCTCATCTGTTGGTCCATAACAAGAACAATGTCCGGCATCATGTAAATACCATTTCCCATCTTTGCGGCGATAAAGAATTTGTCCTGCTCCTAAATAACTACCAGCACCATACCAGTAAAAAACTGCTTCTGCACCGACATCTTCCAAGCGCTTCAACTCATAATCTTCAAATTCCATAGATTCATATTCGCCTGGATATTTTAAAGGCAGCTTGTCTAAAAAATATACTTTCATTTTCTTGTTCTCCTCTTATCAATTATCGCGTTATAAATCATCTTTATTAACTTCGAGTCTTTGTTTTCCTCGATCAAAACATCGTGGCAATAAAGTCGAAATATGTTTTTTGCAACGGTAATCTTCAGGTCAGGATATTTTTTGTCAAAGTAAACGGTGCGCTCGTTGTTTGAGTTCATTTTTCACCTCCATTTCTGCATTATCTAAGGCAAGTTTAATCCACTCAATATGCCGCAATACCAGGTTATGGCCATACTCTCGGATTAAGCGACCATATACCTTACTGCGAGCATGGCTGTAATGCCTACGTTTCTTGTGAACGCGGAAATAGATGCGGCATTCCTCTTTGAATTGAAATAAATTCATGTCGATTTCCTTTCCGGTTTTTGGTTTTTCAGTACAATCACACTACCCCGCAGCGCTGCTTTCAAGCAATACACCAGCCCAAACTCGCTGCCTTCCTGCCAAGTCGAGAAGAAATTGTAGCCGAGTCTTTGCAGCGCCGCGATCCCGCGACGCCGAGCGGCATCGCTGTCGTAAATGCGAATGCCGCCGGTTTGGTTTTGGGAGAGGATTTTCATAGCTTGCCCTTTTACTTGTTTTTACCAAAATTCCAAATTTTTTTCCAACCGCTCTTTGGACCAAACTTCACCAACCAAATCTCGCCATTAGCGCGTTGAAGAATAATATTTACAGCCTTGATAGCAGGATCACTTTTAAACATCTTTTGAGCTGAAAGCTTTGCTTCTCGAAAAGTTGGGAAACGATCCGCCAACAAATCGTCAATTGAGAAGAGCTTGCGAAGTGGGCTGTTTTGTTGTGGAAGTCTTAACATTTTAGAACTCCTTGAATTAATTTCTTATTGTTTCCACTATTAATATACGGCAAAAACAAGATTTTCTGTGTGATCTATATCAACTTTTTTAATTTAATAAATTTAATAATGATTATTTATATACGTGGGAATGTATGTTTTTGCAATATATTCGGCAG